>JAOUFU010000347.1 GCA_029858035.1 Phycisphaerae bacterium | reverse complement strand
GTCTTACTATTGCCAGGAAACCAACAATTAGGATAAAGACAGCGATATAGAGCAAATCCAACAATAAGATCGGTCTGTAATTGTTTGTGCATACGGCCCTGACCAATCTGACCGAGTGGGTCAGGGGGACAATTTCAACAATGGGTCTGACAAAACCCGGTAAGCTTGATATTGGGAAGACCACACCGGAAAAGAAAAACATCGGTGAGATAAAACCGGTAAAATAGAAGTTGAAGTGGTTGATTGTTTTGACAAAAGAAGTAATCAGCAACGAAAACGCCCCGAACATGACAGCAGTAAGAAAGCCCACAAATGGAGCGAGCAGGCTGTAAGGCAAATCGATAATCCTGAATGCCGATAATACACATAAAACGGCGAAGGAGAAAAACAATCCCTTAGTGCCGGCCCATATCATTTCACCGACAATAAGGTTGTTGACCGTCATAGGAGCGGCGAGCATGCCATCGTAGACCTTTTCAAACTCCATACGAATAAAGGTGCCAAAAGTGCATTCGAACGCGGAAGTGAACATTGCGGTCGTTACCAAGAGGCCGGTACCGAGAAACTCGATATATTTGACGCCACCTATAGGCTCTGTAATGTATTTTCCTAATCCAAGCCCTAAAGCAGCCAGGAAGATGAGCGGCTCTAAAAATGGGGGAAAACCATTGCTCAGCAAGTTTTTTGTATAAACCCGCATGTGTCGAAACCAGACGCCGTAGAGTCTTCGGTGCAGCGGGGGATATTTGGGCAGGCTACTGTTTGTCATTAAGCTGTCTCCCTGTTGCTTTCAAGAACACATCCTCAAGGTTCGTCTGCCTTATAAGATAATTACCAACTTTCAGACAGGAATCTGCGAGGTACTTCAGCGCATCCCTGTCATCAGAGTAGTAACGCAAAACGTCGGGGGCCTTGTCCGTTCTGACACGGCTTAAAAGTGCATTATCAGTAATTTGGTTCATTGAATCAGCGTCGAGAACTTCAATAACATATTTTTCTATACCCCGGTCTAACAAATCTTCAGGCCTGCCCTCCATTATCTTTCCGCCCTTGTGCATTATAATCAGGCGGTCACAGAGCTGGAAAGCCTCTTCCATGTAATGAGTTGTCAGCAGAACAGTCGTGTCCTGCTTTTGTAATTGACGGATTTTGTCCCATATCAAGTGGCGCACCTGCGGGTCAAGGCCGGTAGTAGGTTCGTCAAGAATGAGCAGCCTTGGAGAATTCAGAAGAGACCGGGCTATCACTAATCTTCTCTTCATACCACCAGAAAGATTTTTGATTTTTGAATCGGTCTTTTCGGTCAGTTCGAGGAAATCGAGCAAATATTCGATGCGTTTTTTGGCTAATTTCAGCGGTATATTGTAGAACCTTGAATATATCATCAGGTTCTGTATAACGTTAAGCTCGTCATCGAGGTTGTTTTCCTGCTGCACAACACCGGAGAGGTATTTTATGGCAAGCTCATTTTTGGCAGGGTCGTATCCGAAGATATCCATCTTTCCGTTGCCATTTTTGTCCCTGGCACATTTGCCATAGACCATCTTCATCACGGTGGTCTTGCCTGCCCCGTTTGGACCCAGAAATCCGAAACAACTGCCAGATTCGACTGCAAAACTCAGGTCCTGCACGGCCCGGATTTTGCCGAAGCTCTTGCTTATATTTCTAACGGTAATTACTGTCTTTTCCATGTAATCCATTAGATAACATCAAAAATAGAAGAATTCAAGAGTTATGATGGCACACAAACTAACAGATTCCTGAATATCGTTTTTTCCATAGGGGGTATTTTGGGATTATTTTTCTTAGTAAAAATAAGCTAATCCATAATTTACCAGAAAGATATTTTTTTATAGTGATATTACAAAAGCAGATACTGTCTATTACAATCGCAATCACGGCAATGGTCATTGTTTTCCTTACCCTCGGCCGCCTCACCAAAAACAACACTTTGCCATAAAAAAACAAAATGTCAGACTAAAACACACCCGCAGTTTCATGCAATGAGCGTGTCGCAAATTGCAGGAAGTGAGAAGTGGTTTCCGTTCGTATTCAGGGTGTCATTGGCGGGAGCGGCAGGTGGTCCTGTCCGTGGCGGCGGGCATCTTTCTCCATGAGCTTTACCAAATCCTTTTTTGTTGTCTCCGGCAGTGTGCTCGGCTGGTAAGTTTTCAGCAGTTTGTTGACCTCATTGTGAAGTCGTGCGTTGAGATCCATAGCGCCCTGCTGTTTCCAGCGTTCCCTGTTTGCACGGTCGATGGCCGGGCCGGGGAAGAAGATTTCCTTGTGGCGGTGACGTGTGGTGTGTTCTGCTATTAGCAGGTGTTTTTCTCTGAGAAGCTCCTGGAAGATAGGCAGTGCGGGGAAATCGTCTCTGGGTGTTATGCCGTCGATTAATCTTAAAGTCATTCCGCACATTTCGTTGTCGAGTACGAGTTTTTCGAGCGACTGGCAGCTTTCAAAATCAATCATTCCCGGTCCTGATATGCTGTTGATTCCGGCCAGGACGGCTAATGTAGCGCCCATTCCGCTTTCCATGCCTGCCTGTGCGTCGAGCATCTTTGCGTCGCTCATGGAAATGTAGGCTTGTGTGGGCAGATTGAGGTACTTTCCGATTTCGTTGAACGCGCAGTCCAGCATCATCGTCTCAATTGCGCCCATGGGAGTGGTTTCGTAGCGGATGTCAAAAATAGCAGGAGAGCCGCCGTAGAGAACAGGAGTGCCGGGGTTTATGAGCTGACTGATAACAATTCCACTGAGATTTTCGGCGGTGTGCTGGATTAATGAACCGGTAAGAGTTACGGGGGACATGAATCCGGAGAGCGGGACGGCGATAATTTCAACAGGTATGGAGTCTCTGGCGCAGTCAATGAGATTCTGTGATGTTACTTCGCACCATTTTAAGGGTGAGGTCGGGCAGCAGGAGAAGATGGCGAGCGGTTTTTCTTTCAAAGCTTTTTCCGATTGTCTGACGGCGAGCAGGAAATCTTTCATGACGGCGAATGATTCGGCAGTGAAAGCTCCTGTGACAACTGGTTTTTCGCAATATAGCAGGCTGAGGAAGAGCCTATAGCTGTCGGAGATTTTTTCGTGGACGTCTGTGGCTATGAAGGCGGTACTTGTTGATGCGAAGTTTTCAAGTTGAGCAATGATTTTTGAAAAGTCAATGTAGTCATTAGTGAGGGGCTTGCGCATCCGTTGGGTTTGGGAGTCGAGAATATTCAGTGCGGTCGAGCCGGGTGTGAAATATACGTTGTAGTCAGAGAAGTCGTGGGTCTGGTTTCCCATGACGTCATAAAGTTTGAATGAGCGGGGGGCTGTTTTTATCGACTTTTGGATAATCTCTTCTGTCAGGTTGACGTGGAAGTTATCCATATCGATCCTGGCCTGGTGGTCTGCAAGCATTGACAGAATCTGTTTGTTATGTATTTTCAGTCCGATGCTGCAGAGTATATTAACGGCTTCGTCGATAATCTGTTTGATGAGGTCGTCAGTTAAGAATCTTACGGTCGGTCTCATGGGGATGTTCTTTTTTTTATTTGCTAAGTGTTTATTGTCTTACTTCGGATTTCGCATTTATACCTACTCACTCAACTACGCCGATGAGCCTCATTTACACTATGATATTAAATCCATCTGAAAATCCAATCCTTTTCTATGTTAGTTGAAGATATTTCAGCCACAATATTCACAAAAATACAGTTGACAATACCGGGTCAAATATAGTAATCTTTATGAATTGGAGATTTTTTGAGCAACGTATGATGGTGAAGCCATGAGAAGGAAATCCGGGTCACTATTTACGTTTTGTTTTTTGACGTGTTGATATTCTACAGTCTTTCTTTTGTCGGAGGTTGTTTGAAACGGACACGCAATACACCGTGGTGAGGATTTTCGATACCTGTTGAATACAATTAAGGTGTTTCAGCATGTAGCCGAAGCATAAATATTTTAACCTTATTCTGAAGGAGGATTATTATGTTTAAAAAACCGATTTTTTTAATTTGTTTTGTTTTGGCTCTTTTTCTGTCGAGTACAGCCAAAGCAGCGGATCCGGATCTTCTCGTCTGGTACAAGTTCGATGAGACAGCCGGCAACACCGCCAAAGACTCCAGTAACTTCGGAAACGACGGTGTTCTAATGGGCGACCCGCAGTGGACGGCTTTAGGCCAGTTAGGCGGTGCGCTGGATTTCGACGGCGCCGGTGACTACGTGGAGGACGCTGATGGCGAGAACTACCTAAATGGTTTGAGCGCCTTAACCGTCTCGGCATGGATCAAGTCTCGCTCGGCCAGCACGGATAGAGGTTTCCTCATTGGTATGCAACCCGACGACGGTGACACGTCAATAACGATGCGCTATGACTCGGCCGGTGCGACTGGAGGCGGCACGAACGTGCTCAAGATGGCGGTATCAACGACCGGAGATGCCGGCGATGGACAACAATTAGAGAGTTCCAACAACAGCCAGACCACCGACTGGTGTCACGTTTGTATGACCTGGGCCGAAGACACACAAATAAAGTTCTATATTAACGGAGTGTTGGACACGCCGACAGCCTTCCAGGCACTACCAGTTACTACCGGCACTACAAGCCAAAATACGACCTTTATTGTCGGCAGGGGCGGCAAAGATAACACCGTCGCAACTGAAGGTTGGGACGGCCTGATTGATGACGTCAGGATTTACAAAAGAGTGCTGACGCAGGGCGAGATTGAGGATGTCAGGGACGGTAAAGGAGCAAATGAACCCGGTAGTCCTGACCCGGCTGATGGTGCCATAGATGTGCCGGTAGATGCAAATCTTAGCTGGACTCGCGGACAAGGTGCCCTTCAGGACGAAGTGTATTTCGGCACCGACGCCGGTGCTCTGTCTAAGGTTACCACAATACAGAACCTGCCGCCATTTCCACCGACATGGAACCCCCCCGGAGACCTTGTTGCAAGCACGACTTACTACTGGGAGATTGTAGAGGTCAATGGCGTCAACAGGTGGCCAGGCGGTGTTTGGGAGTTTACGACTATACGCGGAGAGGCCCGGCCCGACTATCCCTTTGATGGCGCCGTGATTAAAGGC
>JAOUFU010000346.1 GCA_029858035.1 Phycisphaerae bacterium | reverse complement strand
GCTTCGCGATGGGTTTGCACGCCGATGCACTGGCCCGCCTGCAGGAACAAGCGTCTACCGGCGCCCGGATCAATCGAGTTTCTGATGGCCCATCCGCTGCGTACAGGATTTTAGGACTCAATTCTGAGGAAAGGTCTCTGGGTAATTACTTAGACAACCTCTCGGAGGTCGTTAGCAGCCTGGAGCATTCCTCTGCCTCTATTGGACATATAATATTATCTGTTGTGGAGACGAAAACCCGGCTAACTCAAATTACCAATGGCATCTATAATCAGGACGGGCGGCGAATGCTTGCAGAAGGCATCAATGATACACTGGAGCATGTCGTTTTATTGGCCAATACCGAACGTCTGGGCCAATACCTGTTTGGGGGCGGCAATACGACCTCGGCACCCTATGTTGTGGAACGTACTGATGGGAAAATCACGGGAGTAACTTACCAGGGCAGTGTTGAGGGTCGAAATATTGAGCTGGGGCCCGGAGTCCAGATAGATGCTTTTTATGTAGGCGATAATGTTTTCAGCTCTGACAGCCGTGGCGACCCGGTTTTTCCGGGTGATACCGGTGCCGAAGCCGGTACGGGGACATCGAGTGTCAGCGGCTATACATGGCTGACAGTAACGGGCTCGGCCGGCAATTATGACCTCTCTATTGACGGCGGCCTGACTACTTTCAATACTGATGGTACGGACACCAACCTGGCCGTAACTAATTCGCTGACCGGAGAGGTCCTGTATGTTGATACGACGAACATAAACAGTATCGGTGATTCGTTGGTAGCCGTACCCGGGACTCACGATGTATTCAACACACTTATTACTATTCGGGATCTGCTGGAAAATAAAAGAGGACTTCCCGATGCTCAATTACTGGAGCTGCTGAGGGAATCATTTGATTCGCTGGATGAGATAAACAATCTTTTAGTTCGGACTCAGGTTTCCATAGGGTCAAAAATAGGCTTTCTGGGCAATCTCGAAGACAGCCTAAAGAACCTGAAATACAACACTGAGGATGAAACGACACGCTTGCAGGAAGCCGACATCGCCCAGGTTGCTATAGATATCTCTCGCCGTGAAGTTCTATACCAAATGTCGTTATCGGTGGCTGCAAGACTTATGTCTATGTCACTGCTGGATTTCCTCAAATAGCTGATGAGATCAACGATTAAAAAACAAGGGATGATTCTTTGAATGACATATATGTTTGATATTCATACAAACTCATCGTTTGAAACTGCGAAATCGCAGGTAAATACACGTGTTGTGATTGACGGCACAGGATTTGCATGATGGTTATTATATGGCTATTGGGCCATTCGTTTTTAAACAGAACCCGCTTTGCAGGACTGTAATGTGGCCCCAAACCCGCCTCCGGCGGCCGTTTGGGAATCCCATAAATATGGAACAAAACAGATGGAACTGAGAGCAAATTCGAATCATCACCAGAAGGGTTTGGAATTAGCCGAGGCCGGCAAATACCAGGAGGCTCTGGCTTGTATTCAAGAACATCTTTGCACAGTACCGGATGATGCGCAGGCGCTGAACGATGCAGGGGCGATTCTCTATTGCCTGGGCCGCCCGGACGAAGCCATCGACCATTTTGTCAAAGCCAGGAGTTTGCAGGGTGACTCTGCCGATATACTGTGGAACCTTGTAGAAGCATATCTTTGCGTCGGCCGAGTAAAAGAAGCCGTGCAGCTTTTTGATGATATGGAACGAATGGGCATATTGAAGGCGGAGGTACTTAACAGAGCAGCAAACGCACTTCTGGCACAGGATAATAAGGCCGGCGCTATTGAAATCCTGCAACGTTCACTTGAAATCTCACCCGAACAAAAAATCCTCCAGCCGATGATAGAAGTAATCCGTTCTAAAATGCCGAAAGTTGCTTTCTTCTGCGGCAGCGAAGGTATGAGGTTTCTTAACGAAGTTGCCGGATTTATAAAGCAGCGCTTTGAAGTACGCTTTTTCGAAGGCCAGACAGAAGAAGAGCTGGAAGAAGTAATGAAATGGAGCGATATATCATGGTTTGAGCAGTGCGCTAATCTCGCGGTAACGGCCTCGAAGCTGCCGAAACTTTGTGAGAACATTATAAGATTGGACCACTACGACGCCTATAAGCAATGGCCCCAACAAGTTAACTGGGCCAATATCGACGTCCTCGTTACTGTGGGCAAAAGCTTTGTCAGGGATGCTCTTGACCGAAAAGTCCCGGGGCTCGAGAGTCAAACATCGATAGTTACTATTCCCAACGGTGTAAATCTTGAAAAGTTTGCGTTTTCAAATCGCCGACGCGGCAAAAATATTGCCTTTCCGGCCAATCTGAAAATGCTGAAGAATCCTGCTTTCGTCCTGCAATGTATGCAAAAACTACACTACATCGACCCGGAGTACCGTTTGTTCTTTGGCGGAGAATTTGCGGATGCGGCCCTCGAACATTACCTAAAACACATGGTTGATGCTCTTGACCTTCGTGACGTGGTGTTCTTTGATCCGCCTGCGGCGGAGCAGGAAGATGTGATCTGCTGGCTTGGGGACAAACATTACATCGTTTCCACAAGTATCATTGAAAGCCGGAGTATGGGGCTGCTGGAAGGGATGGCCTGCGGCCTAAAACCCGTCATCCATAACTTCCCGGGAGCCAGCCAAACGTTCCCGCCCCAATTCCTGTTTAACATCTCCGAAGAATTCTGCGAGCAGATTGTTTCTGATGAGTACGAACCACAAAGCTATCGCAGATTTGTTGAGGAAAACTACGCGCTGGAAAACCAGTTGATGAAAATCAACGACATTTTAAGGCAGCTCAAATCTGAAAGCATGATCTATGACTCGGGGCCCGGTCCACGAATTGCGGAATACAGGATACCGATTACGAGCGGCCTGTCACAAATAACGGACCGTGAAGCAATAACAAAGGGATTTTAATTCGGCGATTGAGCTACTCGAAAGAGCGGAACAGATATTCGAAGGAAAAGCATTTGTATGGACATAACTGAAAACGATACTGAGCAGCAGGATTCGATCGAGGATTACGGAGTTGTACAGGAACTGGGTGACTGTTACACATCAGTAGGCAACTACGCGGAGGCATACAAATGCTACGAGAAGGCAGCCGGCTTAGGGCCTGATGAACCGGGTCCTTACGTCGGACTGGGCGTAGTTGCCCTGCAAAAGAATCTTCTTGAAGATGCTGAAATAGCTTTTAGGGTGGCTTGCCGGCTGGACGCCAATTGTTCTAAGGCCTGGTCCGGTTTGGCCATGGTCGCACAGCAAAGAGGTGATTACAAACATGCTTTTGAAATGTATCTTAAATGCCTGGAGCTGGACGTCGACAACCTTATCGCCCTTCTGGGTCTGTTTCAAACATCCTGCCAGATGGGCTCATTCGCCAAGGTCATTCAATACCTGGAGCTCTATTTGAATATGCACCCTGGTGATGCCTCTGTTATGTTCCCCCTGGCGGCACTGTATATGAAAGATGACAGGCTTGAGCAATCCAAAAAGATCCTTTCGGAGATGTTAACTTTAGACCCGGACAACAAAGACGCAGCTAACCTGCTGGAAGAAGTTGAACACGGTTTGGCCAAAGCACAACAAACAGGAATTAAAATCAGATGAGCAGCAACAATAGTGAGGAAATTGGCGATAACCGAAAACGTCTGCTGGATGAACTACAAATTCTGTTAGAAAAGCAGGTAGAGATGGCCAGAAAAGGTAACATCAGAGACGCTGAGGTATTATGTAAACAAGCTGGCTCTCTCAGTGAAAAAATTGCACAGACAGGGATTCTTGATCCGGCTGACCCTGTATTTAATGAGGAGCGGCGGGAGCAATTGCAGAAATTATACGATGATCTGTGCCTGGCCATCACAGATCAAAAAGAAGAAGTCAGCAAGGAGTTGAGCCGGGTCCGCAAAGGCAAAAAGACCATACAGACTTACCGTAGTCATATTTGACAGCCAGTATTCTGGTCTTAACAAAGGCACCGGCAAATACAGGAAAAATAGTTAAGGGTATGTGTTTTTTTAGCGACAATAGAGTTGGGAATAGTACCGTTATAATGTATTCTTTATAAAACCGTAATTACCAAAAAGGCAGAAAAATATGGCAAATATAGGTCTTCCAGGCCTTTTTACAGGTATTGACACAAGTACCCTCATCGCTCAACTAATGGCGATCGAGCGTCGTACGATCAACGTGTACCAGGAACGTAAAAACCTGTGGGAAGAGAGAAAAAAAGCTCTGGGAAGCCTTGAAACCTCGCTGAGCACTTTAAGAACCACCATTCGAGCCCTTTCCAACGCCGATGCACTACGCGCTTTTTCAACCTCCTCCAGCGACACTGGTAAGTTGACCGCTGAAGCGTCCTATAACACCTTTGAAGGCAATCATACAGTTGTTATCAATCGGTTGGCCAACGCCGAACGCTGGGTCCAGACAGATGGCCTTGAATACATCGAGGATTACATCGGAGAGGGTACGTTTATATACTCATATAACCACAAGGAAACAAGTATAACGACCACTGCCACCACGACACTGGAAGAAATGGTCGGTTTAATTAACAACGATGTGAACAATCCCGGCGTTACGGCAAGTCTGCTGCACTACAACAACGCCTACCATCTGGTACTAAATGGCAATGATGCCGGCACGGATTACAGAATCTTCGTAAATGCAAGCAGTACTGAAGTTTGGGAGGCAGATTCGGCCTTTACGACTGACAGCGGAAACGCCACGCTTATTACTAAAATTACAGAACTCGGCCAATTTAGTGAGAACAATGGTCTGCAGGGAGGCGAACAGATTCAAATAACGGGTACAGACCATAACGGTGCTGCTATAACACAGGTAAACCTTAACGTTACGGAAAATACGACGGTTGGCCATCTTATTTCAGAGATTAACGATGCCTTTGACGGGATTGCAAAAGCAGCTCTTGAAAACGGCAAAATCATTTTGACTGATAATACCTCCGGCACGAGCAATCTTTCAATTTCTTTGGCTTACGACCCGGGCTCAGGTGACACAGATCTGACGTTGCCTGATGAAGTTGAAGATTGGGACGTACAGGAGGCGGCT
>JAOUFU010000345.1 GCA_029858035.1 Phycisphaerae bacterium | reverse complement strand
CACCAGCAGCGATTGCAGTAACATCGAACTCAGAAAATATTTTGTCACCTACCTGTAGACCGTCGGTGGGTATAGAGCTGACTGAGACAAAGTCACCAGTTAAGGGAACCCATGCTGCTTGTGCAGAACTTGAAAGTAAAATACTGATTGAAATGATTGAGAAAACTAATGCTGATTTCATCGTACTCCTCTGGTTTCTTTTCATTTTGTCACCCATTCCTTTTATATCAAAGCCATGCCTCATTGTATATATTCAGGGTTAACGAGGTGTATATACACCTTCGCACCCTCTCCAATTAGGTTTATTCTACAGTGAGTGTGGCATCGAAGTCAATAAAAAAATCAAATTTTTTTACTTTTTTTTTAATTTTCTTCGCTGGAGCAGGTAATTTTTGAAAATACTCATTATTTTGTTGAAAAACGCATTTTTGGGGGGATTTATGGTTTTTCAAGAGGGGGGAATCGGACATAAAGCTGTTTTTTAGTGCTTAAAGCGAAATCATTTTTTCCCCGGTTCAGGGATTGGCAGACCAAGCTCGGCCAAAACCTTTTTCATGTCCTCCCAGACCCTCTGGCGGTTTTCATGTGAGTAATTACGCAAAAGGTAGGCTGTATGATACGTTGCCATTAGTTTTATCGGCGGTTTGCCGAGCCCGGCATAGTATTCGTGGAATTGCCCTCGCATTTGGCCAATCGATTTATTGGTATTTAACAATGTCCTGGCGGCGTGAGCACCCAGAGCTACGATAATCTCAGGATTTATTATCTCAATCTGTCTTTGAAGATATGGCAGACAGCTTATTATTTCCTCGGCGGTAGGGTCGCGATTCTCCGGCGGGCGACACTTCAGGATATTGCCGATAAAGACATCGCTGCGTTTCAGCCCACAGGCTGTGATTATCTTATCCAGCAGTTTCCCGGCTCTTCCGACAAAAGGTCGGCCCTGTGCATCTTCGTCGGCACCAGGTGCTTCTCCGATAAACATTATACGCGCGTTCGGGTTGCCCTCACCCGGAACGGTATTAGTTCTCGATGACCCCAAGCCGCATTTACTGCATCGGAGAACTTCATCGGCCACCTTTTCAAGTTCGACCGACGAGTTGATGATTGATTCTTTGGGCTCTGACTGCTCCTGCATGACTTTTTGGCCCTTTATTAAAAATCCGCCTGTAAAAAACTCATCCATCTGGAGATGCTGGCGAGCAACTTTGTTTATGTCCACGTCTTTTTGCATTTCAACAAATTGTAATATCATATTAACAGTTACGCAATAAAAAAGGGCGCTTGTTAAGGCAAGCGCCCTTTCGATTCTATAGAGTGAATTTTTTTACACCAGGCCCTGGTCGAGCATTGAATCGGCGACCTTGACGAAACCCGCAATGTTTGCTCCCATTGCAAGGTTGCCCGGCTGACCATATTCTTCTGCGGCTTCGTAGGATTGATTGTGGATTGCAATCATAATGTTGTGCAACCTCTCATCGACTTCTTCACGCGTCCAGGAGAGACGAGCCGAGTTCTGCGACATCTCAAGGCCGGAAGTAGCGACGCCGCCGGCGTTTGCAGCCTTGGCGGGGCCGTAGAGTACTTTGTTGGTGATATACTGATTAATTGCCTCCGGTGTGCTCGGCATGTTGGCGCCTTCGGCAACGAGTGTGCAGCCATTCTTGAGCAGTGTTTTTGCATCTTCTACATCAATCTCGTTCTGAGTTGCGCTCGGAAAGGCACAGTCGCATTTAATTCCCCAGGGGCGTTTGCCTTCGAGATATTCAACGCCGAATTTATCGGAATATTCCTTGATGCGCCCTCGTTTTACGTTCTTAAGGTTCAGGATAAAGGCAAGCTTTTCAGTGTTAATACCGTCAGGATCATAAATTGTACCGTTGGAGTCAGAGAGGCTGACAGCTTTTGCTCCAAGCTGATTGAGTTTTTCTATGGTATATTGCGCGACGTTACCGGAACCCGAGACGGTACAAACCTTACCTTCGAAGCTCTGACCGCGGGTCTTTAGCATTTCTTCCGCGAAGTAAACACAGCCGTATCCGGTTGCTTCAGGACGAATGAGTGAACCGCCCCAGTTCAATGCTTTTCCTGTGAGGACGCCGGTGAACTCATTGCGGAGACGCTTGTATTGGCCGAACATAAAGCCGATTTCACGCCCGCCGACACCGATATCTCCTGCCGGCACGTCAGTGTCGGGGCCGATATGACGGAAAAGCTCAGTCATAAAGCTCTGGCAAAAACGCATGACTTCGTTATCACTTTTACCCTTGGGGTCAAAATCTGAGCCGCCTTTGCCTCCACCCATTGGAAGAGTTGTAAGGGCATTTTTGAAGACCTGCTCGAATCCGAGGAATTTCAGGATACTTGCACTGACGGTCGGATGGAATCTAAGGCCACCCTTGTATGGACCAAGTGCGCTATTGAACTCGAAACGAAATCCACGGTTGACATGAATATTACCCTTGTCGTCCTGCCATGGTACACGGAACATAATCTGCCTTTCCGGCTCGACAATCCTGTCAAGAATCTTGGCCTCGACGTATTCAGGATGCTTTTTGAGTACCGGACCCAGACAATCCAATACTTCTTTTACCGCCTGTTGGAATTCTGCTTCCCCGGGGTTACGTGCCAAAACTTGCTCATAAACGGCTTGTATAACAGTATTTGCTTCCACTTTACGACCTCCATTAAGAAATTTTAATTTATACTTTTAGTAACAATTATAGTAAGTTATACTAATATAAAAGAGAATATTGTTATCTTGGATAAAGCCGGAAACTATAATAATATACTATCTTTTCATAATGTAATACAAGGCATTAAAGATAATATAAGCTATCAGGATAGCTAATAATGCAAATAGAAACGCTTAAGATATTCTGCGATTTAGCTGATCTGCAAAGCTTTTCAAAAACCGCTGATAGGCACTTTTTAAGTCAATCTGCGGTCTCTCAGCAGCTTGCGCAACTGGAATTAGCATACAAGTGCCAGCTAATCAATCGTAAGAAGAGGCCCATTGAGCTCACAAAAGAGGGCCAATTATTTTACACGTCTGCTATAGATATACTTGAGAGACATGAACAGCTCAGGAGTGAGTTGAATGCTCTGAAATCCTCAACCGAAAGCAGAATAAATGTGGCTGCAATTTATAGTATTGGGATGCACACTCTGCCGGCCTATATTAAGAAGTTTATGGTCAAATATCCGAATGTTAACGTTAATATTGAATACTTCAGAGCGGGCAGAATTTACGAGTTGATATTATCTAATGATGCCGATATTGGCCTTGTGGCTATTCCGAAAAAAGATAAAAGAATGGATGTATATGAATTTGAGGATGAGCCGTTAGTTTTGGCGTGCAGCCCGAAACATCCTTTATCTCGTGAATCACAGATTGATATTCATCAATTGCAGTTTGAGCGATTCATCGGTTTTGAAAAGGACACCCCTACGAGGATATGGATAGACAATATTTTCGAGCGATACAATATTGTTTTGCGTCCGGCGATGGAATTTGACAATGTGGAAACCATCAAAAGAGCAGTAGAGATAAACTCGGGTATAAGTATATTGCCGCAGACGGTCATGATTCAGGAAGTTAACAACGGGACAATAAAGACAGTTGGCTTTTCGAATGAGGATTTTATCAGGCCGACAGGGATTATCGTTCGCAAAGGTAAACTTTTAGGCCAAACAGGACGATACTTTATCGAAATACTCTGCAAAAAAGCGTGAGGCTCGCGGCGAAATAGAAGATGCGCTTCACGAGATACGAGACATGTCAATTAAAGCTGTAATATTTGATCTGGATGGCACAATAACACAAACCTACTTTGACTTTGACGTTATTCGTGAAGAAATGGGGCTGGATAGAGATTCCGGGCCGGTCTTGGAATCGATGGAGAAAATGTCGCCACAACAGCGCCGGGATGCGGAGCAAATTCTGCATTTTCACGAAGAGCGGGCGGTAACAGAGTCCATGCTCAATCCCGGTGCGAAACAGACGCTTTCTGCGCTTCGTAAAGCCGGTATTCATATTGGAGTATTGACGCGTAACAAGCGAAGTAATGCCTTGGCTATTGCCCGTAAACATGGTCTGAAATTCGATGCTATTGTTGACAGGGAAGACGGACCCGTCAAGCCTGATGCTTTCGGAGTGTTGCGAATATGTGAGCAATTCGATGTAAAGCCCCGGGAAACTCTGGTAGTAGGAGATTATCTTTTCGATATACTCTCTGCGAAAGCAGCGGGTGCCGTCGCGGTGTTGCTGGCCAATCACGACAGAGCCGCTGAATTTTCCGAAATTGCGGATTTTACTATTGAAAACATCGGCCGGATAATTCAAATTATCGAAGAAAAGAATAATCCCCACAAAAAGTGAAAGGTGAAGATGAATAAACAGATAATTACCAAAATCGCCTTTATCTTGTTGGGCACAGCAGGTATGTGTTGGGCTGGGTGCTCTGTAAAGACAACATCTGTTGAACCAAAAGAAAAACGAGATAATCCTGTTGATGTGGTACTGACACAATTAAGCCAGAAAACTAAGCTGCTTAAATCCTACCAGGCCCAGGTGGAATATAAATCCATTCAGCCTGTCTTCGAATCAACAACACTAAGGAAAGGTGAATTGTTTTATGCGAAGTCAGGTAAGGAATCGAAGCTGCGGTTAAATTTCAGTACCTTGAAACAGGATGATGAGAAAGAGCAGAAATTTCGCGAGGAGTTTATCTTCGATGGCCTCTGGCTGGCGCAAGTCAACTATCAAACCAAACAAGTCATAATGCGTCAATTAGCCGAGCCAAACAAACCGGTGGGCGTATTTGAACTTGCCGGCAGAAACTTGCCGATAGTAGGATTCGCCAAAATAGAGGATTTAAAGAAGCAGTTTGAGATAAACCTGGTTGAGCAGCAGGGCGATGATATGGAGAATTTTATTCACCTGCATTTGAAGGTTAAACCGGAATCGGAGTATAAAGATAAATATACGTCGATCGATTTTTGGATTGATAAAAAATTATACCTGCCGGCAAGGATAAATGCTGTCTCCACGGAAGAGGACATTTATCAGATAAAACTGCTGAA
>JAOUFU010000344.1 GCA_029858035.1 Phycisphaerae bacterium | reverse complement strand
ATCAACGAAGTTATGGCGCATTCGAATACCGGCCCGGACTGGATTGAGCTGCACAATACCACCGGCGAAGCGATTAACATCGGAGGCTGGTTCCTCAGTGACAATGATAGAAGTGAGCCAAACCTGACCAAATACAGGATTGCCGATGGGACAACGATCGATGCGTACGATTATTTGGTCTTCTATCAGGACACAGATTTCAACAATCCGGGCGATCCAGGCTGTATTGTACCATTTGGATTAAGCGAGAATGGTGAGAAGGCATGCCTGTCTTCGTACCTGGACCCGAATGGCTTCTTGACAGGCTACCGCAATGTGGAGGTTTTTGGTGCTTCGCAGACCAACGTTTCGCTTGGCCGTTACTACAAGCCCAGTATGGGTAATTTCAACTTTGTGGCGATGGACTACAATACCCCGGATGCCAATAATGCTTATCCCAAAGTCGGCCCCGTCGTAATTAACGAGATTATGTACAATCCGCCATCCGGCAATCAGAATGAGGAATACATCGAGCTGCACAATATAACCGGGACATTGGTAACGTTATACCGCTATGATAAATCCGCACCGTGGAAGTTCACCGATGGTATTGATTATACCTTCTCGGCCGGTCCGGTTGTGACGATACCTGCTTATGGCTATGTAATGGTCGTGAAAAACATTGCAGCCTTTACAGCAAAATACGGCGGTATGCCGCCCGGCGTTCAGGTTCTCATTGGTTATAGCGGCATGTTAAGCAACGCCGGCGAGAGGCTGCAGATTGGTATGCCCGGCGATGTTGATGAACTTGGCATTCGTCAGTATATTCGCATTGACAGGGTGGCTTACAGTGACGGCTTCCATCCGGAGGATTGTCCCGGCGGCGTGGACCTCTGGCCCGCCGCCGCGGATGGGCTTGGCAAATCGCTTTCTCGCAAGGTGCCGGCTGATTATGGAAATGACGTAGCAAATTGGCAGGCGGCCACGCCTTCACCCGGCGCCGCCAACCCATAAAAAAAAGCGAACACAACATCTGTTCAACGTTGGCGAAGATAGCAGCGATATAAAAGAAGCGCCTGCCCCGCATCCCCGCGAAAGCTTGCCCCTACCTGATTGGGGGCAGGGATCCACGCATTTACTCGATCCATTTTTGCATTTTTTGGTTTTGACAAGGTGACTTAGTTGTGATAGAGTAGTTATTCAGTTTCTTTGTGAGGAATTTTCTGCTTTTATATGCGATTATTGTTAAGGAGGAACAAAATGAATAATCGAGTCATTTTTCTGCTGGTAATTTCAATCATTTTTTCGCCAAACCTTCTGGCACCCATGGAAGCTACAGCAAAGCCCGGTATTTTATGGATTTCTGAGCACCATGATTCTGTCGGGAACCTATCAATTCTGAATACGGGTCCTCTCGGATATTCTCAGGCTGCAAAAATGGCCGAAGAAATGGGGGCTGTGAATTTGGAAGTTGATGACTCTGTTGTAATAAATCTTGACCTTCTTGCCCCACACTCATTGGTTGTTCTGGGTGTTTCGGAGACAGGGTCCATTCGTTCCCAGGCAGAACAGGACGCAATTGCCACATACGTGGCTGAAGGAGGAAGGTTGTTTGTCATGTGTGGTGGCGTTGGTAATGCTGGTGCTTATGCAAACAGTGTTAGTATATTTTTTGGAGTTACCTTTGATATCGACTCAACCATAATCTCTGGTTATGCAGATACATTTGTCCCGGATCCTCTTACTGCAGGTGTTTCCAATATAACTTTTATTGGACCAAACTATCTCGTTGTAGAAAGCCCCGCAATACTTTTGGGGATGTCCGGACAAAACGGTTTATTGGCACGTAGAGACTATGGATTAGGGTCAGCTGCATTCTGGGGAGATGATTGGGTATTTATGAACGATGTGTGGGAGGATGTTGACAACAGGCGTTTTGCTGAGAACGTGTACCGATTTGGTCAAGTTACCGCAAATGCTCAAGAAGATCTTCTAATCTGGCCGCTATGGGAAGGACGTACATGGACCTATCACTGTCAGGATTCAAGCGACACAGTATGGATAGAAACACGGGAAGTTATTGACAGTAACAGTTTAGGTGGAGAACAATATTACAAGGTGCGTGTTACCAATAATTGTCCGTATGCTCCTACAGAAACCGATGTCTATGTCCGTTCAACGAATTATGCTTTGTACGAGTGGAAAAATAACAAGGAGGTAATGATCATTGTGGCTGGCCCTGTTGGGGTGGGCATACTTAATGAGGGCACGGTAAGAGAAATCATTTCAGAGGACTTGATGGCCATTCCCTATGGAGGACCTTATGAAACCTATACGTATGGAATACGCGATGTCAATGAAACCAGCCCATACGCACTTGCATCTTTTGTTCAGGGTTTGGGTATTATCAAGATAATCGATTATTCGGTTGGTTATGCCCCAGTGACAAAAGAATTGCAGTCTATTGAACCAGACCATTTGTGCGGTGACTACGGTTATCCTTATCCTGTAGGCGACGAGAACCACGATTGTATCGTGAATTTTAAAGATTTGGGTGTCATTGCTGAACATTGGCTGGTATGCACAAAACCAGATTGTTAAAGAACGCTGTGTATTACAATATCGCCTGAAATCAAAGATAAAAGGGGGTGCAACAAAACTTATCTGCCTAAAGCTGTTGTACGCGTGGAATCTTTTAATGAAAGAAATCGAGCAGAGAAAACGTGTTTATCACGGGAAAACATGGAACGGCCAGCCCAGCCGCTTCGTTCTCTCCGTCCGTCGAGGAGCCGCTACATGCCAGGCTTGACTTTGCAACGGATGTCTTCGGCACCGTGGCAGATCAACAGCTTCGCGTGATCCGGGGTGACCGACGAAAGGAAATGCTGCTCCACACGCTGCATCTGTCCCGGCCAGCAGTACGTAAAATATACCTCCGCATCGTGACAGATTTCGAAATAATCGCCCGTTTCGATGGTGGCGGCAAGGCCGAAATCAGCCAACAGCTCTCGCGAGGCCGCCGCCATCTGCGAATCGATTTCGATCCCACATGCGTCAAAGCCCAGCATCTCGGCCAACCCGGTGACAATGCCCATTCCGCTGCCCCATTCGCAAAAACGCTCTCGCGGCATGGGCCGCAAGACAGAATAGACCATCCGGTAATTGCTCGGAACGAAGTCAAAACAATCGATGGTCTTGCTGCGACGGAGCCCCTCTTCAATGAACTCCGAGACCGACTTCGACATTGCCCGAACAGTAGAATCTAAAGGAATTTCAATAAGCATGGCTGCCTGAAAACTAAAGCTTCCCTGGTCCCCGTCCTCTTAAGTTCCAACAATAAAAATATCTTTTTCGCTTCCATTTTCCATGTGCATACCACTATCAATGCCTTCAACAACTGTCTTATATTGTTCCGGTATCGAAATTTTGCAAACCGGGAACAAGCCCGAGAACCTTAACTCCTGGTTTCAAATGTCAATGTAACCGATACGGAAAATCTATATTGGGAAAGCAGGATTTACAAGAAAAAAAGTTGCTCGATCAAATTTGTCCTGTTGTTTGACTCTCATGGACAGACCTGTGAAATATGGGTCTCTCTGTGGTAGCAATGAAAAGTATACTGAACTATTCCTTATTTCCTTTTATCTTACGTGTATTATCCATTCTGACAATTAGTATAAAGTTTTATTTTTCACCAATTAATTGGTAGAATGCTGCTACAATGTAAATTGTGCATGTTTTTCCGTACCCGGTGCCATAGTATCTATAATGAATGCAGGATGAATTTAGAGTTGCTCTCAACGAACTGTGAAAGTGGAAAGTGTTTCGGGCAGTAATAAGGGGAAAGACGAATGAGCGAAGGAGATCAGGGCCAGGATAAGCTGGAAAGCAGGTTTAGTCAGGAGCAGTATGAGATGCTGCTGCGCTGCTCGGCAAAGAAGGACACGACAGAGTGGAACGAATGGCGCAAACAGGGCGGTCGGAAGGATATTTTTCTTAGCGGAGTTAGACTTAAGGGCGCCCATCTCGAAGGTGTGAACCTGAAGGGAGCGCAACTGGAAGGAGTGGACCTCAGCGATGCTTATCTGAAAGGGGCAGACCTGAGTACGGCGCAAATGAAAGGTGTGCATTTGCGTAACACACATCTGGAAGGCAGCTACCTGTATCATACTCATCTGGAAGGTGCGTATTTACATGGGACCCATTTGGAAGGTGCAGACCTTGGTAACTGTCATTTGGAAGATGCTGAGCTTGTGCAGTGCCATCTGGAAGATGCCAGCCTCAGCAGTGCCTTTATGTCAGGTGCAGACTTACGTCGTGCCCATCTTGACCATGCGAATCTTTGCTATACTCATCTTGAAGGTGCGAATTTCAAGTATGCGCATCTGGAACGTGCCTTCCTTGTTGAGTCGCATCTTGAAAACTCAAATTTTGAACAGGCTATCGTGGATGGTTCCACATTATTTTGGGGTTGTCATGTGAACCGCAATACAAATTTTCGCGGAGTGGGCCTGGACAATGTACGGATAGATACGGGAACAAAACAGCTTCTGGAATACAATACCAGGAGAATGAATTGGGAGCAGTGGTATAAGGAACATCCTCGGCTGCAATTGGTAGTTAGAGGATTCTGGCAGATAAGCGATTACGGTCTTTCCAGCAAACAAGTCATAACGGTTTTCTTTAAGCTTGTAATACTTTTTGCGGCTATTTATTACGTTTGGGGTTTAATCGATTACTATTTTATGGACATCGAGGATTATCCAGGCATCGTCAGTAACCTGTTTGTGGACAGGCAGGGGGTGAAGGTGGCCTGGTGGCTTGTTCCTTTGCGAACATTTTACTTTTCGATAGTTACAATGACAACGTTAGGATTCGGGGATATGTATGCAAACGCGCATAGTATCTGGGGGCATATTTTACTTAGCTTGCAGGTTGTCTTGGGTTACGTGCTTTTAGGGGCATTAGTTACTCGGTTTGCAGTTCTGTTTACAGCCGGAGGGCCGGCAGGTAAGTTTGCGCAGGAGAAAAAGAATATCGAAAATCCGGCAAAGAATACTAAATGACGAAGTTGCGATTGACACTTCTCTCAGAACACCAGAATAAAA
>JAOUFU010000343.1 GCA_029858035.1 Phycisphaerae bacterium | reverse complement strand
ATTCCTCGATCTTGTAATAATATATGCCGGCATGGAGGCGCTATTATGTAATTTTTATTTTTTGTTTCGTAAAAATCCTTCATTTGAAAACTGAATATGCCGCCAACATTAATTAGTGGTTTTGCAGATTCTCAGAAGTATATGAGAACTAATCAAGAAAGGGATCGAATAATGAAGAACAAAAACAAGGTGACACGGCGCCGGTTTATGCGCGATACTGCGTTCGCCGCTGCAGGATTTGGTTCTGTTTTCGCTTCCGCTAAAGCGACAGCCGGACCGGAAGCTACAGAAAAACCGCAGAAACCCAAATACCCACAGGTGCCAAGAAGAAAGTTGGGAAAAACAGGCGTTGAGGTTCCATGTTTGGCTCTCGGGACAATGTTCAATCTTATTGATGCTCAAGTCGTCCTGAGAAGCACCCTTAACCACGGCGCGAACTATTGGGATACGGCGAACGTCTACGCCGGCGGCAACAGCGAGCTTGGTATCGGTAAATACCTTCTGAAGAACCCGCAAGTCAGAAAGGACTTGTTCCTGGCTACAAAGGCATCCGGTGCAAAAACGGTGGCAGATGTGGAAAAACGTCTTCAGACCTCACTGAAGAGGATGAATACCAAATACATTGATTTATACTATGCACCGCATGGAGCAACCGATCCCGGCCAATTTACAAATGAGCTAAAGCAATGGGCCGAAAGTGCCAAGAAGCGGAAGCTCATACGCTTTTTTGGCTTCACCACGCATAAAAATATGGCCGACTGCCTTGCCGCTGCAGCCAAACTCGACTGGATCGACGCCGTTATGACGAGTTATAACTTCCGCTTGATGCAGGATCCTAAACTGCTCGATGCCATTGAGGCATGCCATAAAGCCGGTATTGCAATCATTGCAATGAAAACCACGGGCAGAACGACCCTCGAGAGATTCAAACTAACAATTGAGACTGAAGCGGATAAAAAGCTCGTCAGAAACTTTATACAGCGGGGCTTTAGCCCGGAGCAGGCGGCTATAAAACTTGTTTTACAAGACAAAAGGATAAGTGCCGCGCCCGTTCAGATGGAAAATGTCGCTGTTTTAACTCAAAACGTCGCAGCCGTACTGGACAAAACAAAACTTACCCGGACAGACATCGAGATTTTCAACGAATACGCACGGGCAACCTGCACCGGTTACTGTGCCGGCTGCGCCAATATCTGCGACTCGGCCCTGCCGGAAACGCCGTACGTCAGTGACATTATGCGATACTTGATGTACTACAACAGTTATGGAGACCGGGATAGAGCAAGAGAACTTTTCGCTCAAATCCCCGCCAGGGTAAGAAACAAACTGCTTGACTTCGATTATAGGCCTGCAGAAGCTCGCTGCCCGCAGCATCTGCCGATAAGAAACCTCGTCGCCGAAGCGGTTAGTAAATTAGCATAACTGGTTCTGGATTTTAATACGATGAAAGAAAAGCAAAACAAAATCAACAGAAGGATTTTTTTGAAGACAGTGGGCGCCACAGGATTGGGCTCTGTTCTTGCCGGCTGTGAAAGCAAGAGAGAAAGCGAGCCGAACGCAGTCGACGCTAATGCCCCGGCAAAAGAGCAAGAGCCACAGTACACACAAGTGCCGAAGCGAAAGCTGGGCAAAACAGGCGTTAAGCTCCCCTGCCTGTGCCTGGGTGGAAATCAAGACCTCGTTGCCAACCAGATAGTTTTAAGAAGCGCTCCTCAGTGGGGCGTTTATTACTGGGATACCGCATACAATTATGCAGGTGGAAACAGTGAGGTTGGCATAGGTAAAATCCTGTCGAAAAACCAGAAAGCACGAGAGAATTTATTCATTACCAGCAAGGCATCGGGGGCAACAACCGCAGCTGAAGTGGAACAGCGCCTTCAGACCTCACTGAACAGAATGAACACAGACTACATTGACCTCTACTATGGCTGTCACAAGTGTGCTAATCCCGCCTTGTTAACAAACGAGCTAAAGGAATGGGCTGAAAGCGCAAAGAAGCGCAAACTAATACGACACTTTGGCATCAGCACCCACCAGAATATGGCCCAGGTCCTCGCCGCCGCCTTTGAACTCGACTGGATTGAAGTTGTAATGACAACCTACAATTTTAGATTGATGCAGGATACAGCCTTGAACGCCGCCATTGACGCCTGCTACAAAGCAGGCAAGGGTATTATGGCAATAAAGACTCTCGGTATGGGGCAGAAGATTACAACCGATGAGGACAAAAAACTCACCGCCCACTTTTTGCAGCGGGGTTTTACCAAAGAGCAGGCAAAGATAAAAGCCGTACTGCAGGATATAAGATTCACCTCCGTGTGCGTAGGGATGAAGAATATCCGTGAGTTAACTTCCAACGTCGCTGCCGCCCTTGATAAAACAAAACTTACTCAGTCCGATACCATGGCCCTCACAGAATACGCACGGGCAACATGTGACGGTTATTGTGCCGGCTGTGCCAATATCTGCAACTCTGCCCTGCCAAATGCACCTTATATCAGTGACATTATGCGATATTTGATGTACTACAAAAGCTATGGCAAGCATGATGAAGCCAGGAAACTTTTCGCTCAAATACCTGCTAATGTAAGAAACAAACTGCTGAGCACTGATTTCTCTCCGGTAGAAGCTCGCTGTCCTCAGCATCTGCCCATAGGCAGCCTCGTCGCCGAGGCGGTAACCAGGTTGGCATAAAACAAATGATTATTGAATTTGTATATAACGTATAAAGCTGTGACTATAGAATGATATTTGATAGCATAAAGCCTGTAGAATACATTTAGCCAATTTTTCGCAATCATAAATGGGGGAACCAAAGATGAAAACCAAAATGCCTGCTATAAACAAAAAAACTCTTAAATGGTTCTTAATCCTCGTATTTGTGTGCTTTTTGGGATTTATCAACCTCTATTACCTTTATGCATTTCAAAGTACAAAAAGAATTACGAGCAAAAGGTTTCTTTTAGTAAAGCCGGTTGAAAGTTTTAAATCACCAATGTGGTCTCATGGCAATGGATGTTCCGTAAAAATATTCCGAATTCCAAACCACCTGCAGAACTATTTTACTAAGCCCCCGTCAACGTTCTTTGATTATCCTCTCGCACCATTGCCCAGGAAAAGATTTTGGGAGAGCGTGTATGTAAAAAAATGGACCACTGGAACTCCTGCGAAAGAAGAAGCAAATCTCGTTCAAAATGCGCTTAAAAATTGGAACATACCAGCTGCGTTGATGGAAACGGTGTTAATGTCCATGACCATCGAAACATCTCATCACGCTTATGTTGGCCATGGCCAACCACGTACCGGCCAAAGCTACAACCCGGCGATCTTTGATTACTTTATTTTAGACCCTGTGAATAGCTGGCTGATAATAATCTCTCACGTCACGTAATCATCGCAGCTTTAAATGCTGAAAAATATAAATTATTCCTTTTTTAGTTCTCAATATCATTTCCAGGGACCATACCTCAAGGACCTATAATCAAATCGATAATCTTTCCGGATACTAATTTATCGTTTTGTGCTGCGTTTGCTGATTTTAGGCCGTGGAGCACCCAAAAAAACTTTTCAAACTCACTTGCCATAAGGCCTTTAATAATAAGCACTAACGTTTACAGAGCAACAATTTTCCTTGCTTTACTCCACCCTTTTCGGTTATAATAACACTATAAACAAAGATTAAAAATTAAAGGTTCTGGCTTCCAGAAGGGCGATGACTAAATTTTATTACAAAACATGGCTTCCTTTTACAATTAACAAAAGGCGGATATTGTTCCTGGCAATTATGAGCTATATCGCTTTATGTTGAAAAAACCCGCTTGCCTCTTTCCGCTTCTAAAACCGCTCAACTCGGGCGGTTTTTTTTATGCCCGCACAATCCGCTAAACATTTGACACACACAAAACCGCAAGTTAAGCTCACAAAAACTAACCGGTTAATCAACGAATTGAGTCATTGATGTTAATTTAAGGCAGTTTCAAATGCCCTTTACGCCATATCATTTTGGACCGAGTGGCTTCATCGGCCTCGCATTGAGAAAGTGGCTCGACATTCCTGTATTTGTCCTCGCCAACGTAATAGTTGACTTGGAAGTCCTGGTTTTAAGGCTCCTCGGCGTCGGCTGGCCTATACACAGATATTTTCACACACTCTTAATAGGGGCTGCAGCAGGTATTCTCTGGGCGCTGGCCGCCTGGCCGCTGCGAAATGTCTTCAAAAAGATAATGCAAATACTCCGCATACCTTACGAAACCAGCCTCTGGAAGATGCTCGTCTCAGGTATTCTTGGCGTCTGGCTGCACGTCGTAATCGACAGCATTTACCACTGGGATGTATGCCTGTTCTGGCCGAGTAAAGTTAAACCGCTATACGCTTTCGTAACCAAACAACAGGTAGAAACTATATGCCTCGTTTTTGTGATTCCGGCTTTCGTCCTTTATATACTGACTGTGATTCTATCCTGGAAAAAGATTAGAGCAGAAATAGCCGCTGAGAAAGAAAGGAAATAATGGCTCTTCACAATATCCTTAATCTGGCCGGTCCGCCGAGGGATGTCCCTATATTGGTCCGCCTCAGGGTCCTTTTCGGCGGCTTTCTAAATCAATTCGGCTGGATATTCTTCGGCTTCGGCCTCGTTTTCGTATGGGCCTTCACCGTAAACGCAGACCTGACAAGCTGGTACCGGTTTCGAGGCCAAATCGATACCGCTCAAGGCAAGGTCCTTTACAGCAAAAAAACCAGATTCAGTGTCGGTGGCTCAAAACACAGCAGAGGCACGCCCGTTTATGCAATTCATTACGCCTTCACCGGCCCCAAAGCCACAGAATATACAGGCGTCTCGTTCAATACAGGCAGGCAATTTGATGAGGGACAAACAGGCGTCATCGAGCACCCCCAGGACCATCCGCAGACTTCACGTATCAAAGGAATGCGCAGGAAACCTGTGGGATTTGCCGGCTTAATTCCCGTTCTCTTTCCCGTCGCCGGATTGTTGTTAATCAACAGCGGAATCAAAAAGGGCATCAAGGCCAACAGGCTGCTCGCGCTCGGAGAACAAACCACAGGCCGGCTCAAATCCAAAGAAAAAACAAAAA
>JAOUFU010000342.1 GCA_029858035.1 Phycisphaerae bacterium | reverse complement strand
CTTGTGCCGTTTTATACTGGACCATGAATGTGAAAAACCAGCCTAACGTAAAATATAAACTCAACATTTCAATATCTTCTCGATTGCCTTCTGGACTTCAGGCGTCTTTGAAGAAATTTTAGTCTCACTTCCTTTCTTAAATCGAAAATCGCATGTTTCATACCCATCAGCAATTGTCTGCGTTCTGATAAGCCCCCACCCAAGTGCATTACTCAATGCGATATCCGACATACAAACATACGGAGCAAATTCTTCCGCTCCTTGGGCCTTAATGAAATTGTAATTTCCACAGCCCACGTAATCCACTCCCCAATCAAACTCTTCGCCATCCCCAATCAGGTATCTGATTTCAAAATCTCCGAATTTCAGTTGTTCGCCTCTTTCTGCTCGTCTTCTCACTCTTCTTTTTAAGAATCTTGAAAATATAAAAGATTTCAGCAGCCGGCGTTTGATCCTGGAAAACTTCTCCATTCTTCGCTTGATTGCCTCGTGGCATATTTCCCATGCTTCACCCGGTCCCTTACCGTGCTTCTTCATTGCCCTGTATACGGCCAATTCCTGAGCAGTAATAAGCAGAAATGAATTAAGAGCACGTGCTCTTGCACCTTCTATGTATGGTATTTCAGGTATCAGGTCTTCATATTCTCTTCGGGTTTCCCTATAAAGTATGCCTGCAAATTCTTCTCCATAACGCTGAACAAGGTAAGCTTGCATAAGGTCCGCTGTTTTATCAAAATCCTTTAAGAGCTTCGATTTTCGAGAAACATAATATTTTTGTGACAGTTCTTTCATAAGTACTGTAAAGCCCGGGCGAAAAATTACTGTAATTCTCAAACTACATTCTTTTACGCCTTTACCGCTTCAATTGTTGCTGAAACTACAAAGTCCTCAATCTTGCTCTCTGGAAACCACCCCCGGATAACCTCTTTACTCCCAGCGATAGGTTGTATACGAATGTTGGTAAATCCTGCCTCTTCCAGCATCACCTTCAATTCATCTATCTGCGCTGCGCCGGCCACGCACCCTGCGAGCAGTTCGACATTCTCTTTCACATCATCCGGCATCGGCGCGGTGGCAACTACATCTGTAATCGCCAGCCTTCCCCCCTCCTTCAAAACGCGAAAGGCCTCCTTGAAAACACTGGATTTCTTCGGTGATAGGTTAATAACACAGTTAGACATTATCACATCAATCGAACTGTCCGCTGCGGGTATATGTTCAATTTCTCCTAACCGGAACTCCACATTGGAGATCCTTGCCTTTTCAGCATATTCGCGGGATTTGCTTAACATTTCAGGAGTCATATCAACACCGATAACCCGGCCTTCCCGCCCTACCGCTTTCGCCGCAAGGAAACAGTCAATCCCGCCCCCGCTGCCCAAATCAAGAACAATTTCCCCGCCCTGCAAAGAGGCAATTGCATGAGGATTGCCGCAGCCAAGCCCCATATTTGCGCCTTCCGGCAAATCTGCCAAATCTTCTGTCGTATAACCTATTCTCGCTGAAATATCTTCCGCACTCGGTTTATTTCCGTCGCCACAGCAGGCCGGAGGACTGCACCCACAGCTCTCAGCACCGGATTTTGCTATTTCACCGTAGTTCTTACGCACTGCCTGGCGGATTTCGTCATCTTTCATACTTTGCATTTTTTGTCTCCAAATCTAATAGGTTCACACAACAAAGGTAACGTATCGTACTATAAAAGTCAAAGAATCCCGAAGCAAAAGTATGCTAAATACAGGCCATACCTGCATTTGATTTTACCGTTTCCACTTGATATACTGAACACTCTCAATGAACGGCAAAACCGTACATATTAAATCCTTTGGGTGCCAGATGAATAAGCTGGACACGGCCTTGGTGAATTCCGCGCTCACAGAGGCCGGTTTCAGTCTGACCGAAAGAGTCAAAGAAGCTGACGTCGTATTGATAAATACATGCTCCGTGCGTGAGCACGCCGAACAGCGAGTTATCTCACATCTTGGCCATCTGCAGCACATCAAAGAAAGCCGGCCTGACATAGTGGTCGGTGTCATTGGCTGTATGGCCCAGCGCCTCGGGCCCAAATTGCTCGAACACGAAGCCGTCGACATCGTCTGCGGTCCCGCACAGATACATCAAATAACAAAACTCATAACAAAGACCCTCCAGCAAAAAAAGGAAACCATAGCCGTAACGGAAAAAATCCGACAAAGAACCGATGAAAACCTGCCACTCGAAGATTTCGAATCGACCTACGGCATTGGATGCGGGCAAATACAAGCTCAGGCCTATGTCAGGGTAATGCGAGGCTGTGATAATTTTTGTACATATTGTGTTGTCCCGTATGTACGAGGCCCCGAAGTCTCTCGCCCTCCCGAAGCAATTATCGACCAAATCAGAAAACTCGCCGATTCAGGCGTCAAACAGGTCACACTACTCGGCCAGAGAGTCAATGCATATAAGCATACAAGTGGCGACAAAACTTATTGTCTGGCTGATTTGCTCCGCATGGCATCTGATATCGAGGGCCTCGAATGGATAAAATTCGTCACCAGCTACCCTTCTGAGGAATTCTTCGAAGAAATCCTGCAGGCCATGGCTGATTTGCCCAAGGTCTGTAACTATCTACACATACCAGCACAAAGCGGCTCGGACAAAATCCTCCGTGCAATGAACCGTCATTACACCGCCGCCCGGTATCTGGAAATGCTGGATAAAGCAAGAGCTATTGTACCGGACATTGCAATTGCAGGCGATTTTATCGTAGGCTTCCCCGGCGAAACCCAAACCGATTTCGAAGCCACCGTCGACCTTATCAAAAAGTCACGATACAAGAACTGCTTCATTTTCAAATACTCACCCCGCCCCGATACAACCGCGGATAAAAGATTAGCCGATGATGTCCCACTTGAAACAAAGAAGAGCCGAAATACCGAGCTGCTCGCCGTCCAGGAAAAGATAAGTGACGAGTTAAGCGCAGAGTTTCTGGACAAAGAGGTAAAAGTCCTCGTCGAGGGCCTGAGCAAAAAACCGCACCTGGATTCCGCAAAAAGTGATGGCAATCCCCAGCTCATCGGCCGAACAGAAACGGACTACATAGTTGTCTTCAATGGCCCAAAATCCCTCACTGGACAGTTTTCAAAAGTTAAAATCGCCAAAACCTCACCTTTGACTTTGTTTGCACGGCTTATGTAAGAATTCTATAATATCATACAAAAGGATTCTGATTTATGAAAAAACTCACGGACAAAAAAGGCTATATCTGCGACATGGACGGCGTCCTCTATCATGGGAACAAGCTCATCGAAGGCGCCCGCGAATTCGTGGACTGGCTCAAAGCGGAAAAGAAAAAATTCCTGTTTTTAACAAATAGCAGCGCTAGGTCCCCCAGGCAGCTTCGGCAGCGCTTCTCCGATATGGGGATAGAAATCGGTGAAGACCATTTTATGACGTCCGCCCTGGCCACCGCAAGCTTCCTGGCCGACCAGCATCCAGGCGCGCGCGTATACGTCATCGGAGAGTCCGGCCTTATCAGCGCCCTCCACGATAAAGGCTTTTCCATAGACCACGTAAAACCGGACTACGTCGTTGTCGGCGAAACCCGCACGTATAACTACGAACAGATTGAGCACGCCATCCGCTTCGTCCTCAGGGGCGCAAAACTCATCGGCACAAATCCCGATGTCACCGGACCCTCGGAAGCCGGAATCGTGCCCGCCTGCAGGGCGCTGATATCACCCATCGAGCTGGCCGCCGATAGAAAGGCCTACTTCATCGGCAAGCCCAATCCCCTTATCATGCGACACGCCATTAAAAAGATTAAATGCCGCAGGGAGGAGACCCTCATCATCGGCGACAGGATGGACACCGACATCATCGCCGGCATTGAGTCGGAGATTGAAACCGTCCTGGTCCTCACCGGTATCACGGCAAAAGAAGACCTCGTTCAGTACCCCTACCGGCCCGACCACATCCTCGACTGCGTCGCAGATATTATTAGAATGGCCTGAAACGCTCTACACTAAAGGAAACACCTTTGCGAACAAAATCGTAAAGCCCAGCCCCACAAAGGCAAGACTGCTGATTGTCACCGTCCACGTTTTGAGTGTTTCGACCTCCGTCAGTCCGCTCATCTTCGCGAAAATCCAGAAGCCGCTGTCGTTCATCCAGTTCCCGCACTGTGCCCCGAAGCCTATCGCCGCCGCCAGGTACACGGGATGATACCCGATCTCCTTCGGCGACGTTATCAAAGCCGCCAGCATCGCCGACGTCGTAATCATCGACACCGTGCTCGAGCCCTGCGCGAACTTGATAAGAAAGGCCACAAAAAATCCCATAAACAAAAGCTTCAAACCGCCTATATGTATCCCCCCGTCGGAAACCATGATATTCTGAATGGCCGGCCCGATTTCAGCCTCCTTCAGCATGGCCCCGAACGCCCCGCCCGCGGACGTGATAAGGATTATCACCCCACCGCTCATCAGCGAGCTTTCAACTATTTTCGCAAGCCCTTCACGCCCCGGCCTCCTCTTATACCACAGCACACAAAGCGCAATCGCCGCCGACACTAACATCGCAAGATTCGCATTACCGAACACCGCCGTAAATGCCTCAACTCGCAATATACCTGAGTCCGGCTCGGCGCCCTTGGCCATGGTGGACACAATGGTATGCGCCGATATCATTATGACCGGAAGAATAATCGGAAGAAACGAAGGCAGCAGTGCCGGCAGTTGCTCGTCGGGCAGAGGTTCCGGCTCCGGTCGCCCCCCCTCCAGAGGCCGCATCGGGATGTCAATCCGCCCCGCGAGCCATCCCACAAAAAACATCATCACAATCGCTGTCGGAATGGCAACCAGCAGCCCCACGTTTATCATCATCCCAAGGTCAATCCCCAGCGTGTCAGCGATAATCAAAGGCCCCGGTGTCGGCGGTACAAGCGAATGTGTAATCGATGCCCCCGCCCCCATCGCCAGTATCAAGAGCAGATAACTCTTCTTCGTCCGCCGGTGCATTGACCGCGCCAGAGGCAGCAGCAGGTAAAACACCGTATCGAAAAATACCGGTATCGACAGCACAAAGCCGCTCGACATCAGCGATACCGCGCAACGTTTTTCCCCCAACAGCCCCACGAAAAGTCT
>JAOUFU010000341.1 GCA_029858035.1 Phycisphaerae bacterium | reverse complement strand
AGAAGGGAGGGCCCAAGTTACTACTTGGATTTGAGGAACCAGAACTATATCAGCATCCTCCACAAGCACAGCATATCCAAAGTGTTTTAGAACGACTGACGAAACCAGAGAATAATTCACAGGTTATTGTTACAAGTCACAGCCCTTATTTCGTTTCCAGCAAGGGATTCAAAAATATAAGGTTGTTTCGCAAATGTGGTAAAAAACCTTATTCAGTCGTTAAATGGGCAGACTATACGAAAATAGAAAAGAGGATTGCAGATGCATTCGGCAGAAAAATTCAACCACCTACGAACATGATGGCAACAGTAGGTCAAATAATGCATACATCACAAAAGGAAATGTTTTTTTCTCCGGTTATTGTGTTGGTGGAGGGAGAAGAAGATGTTGCGTTTATTGCAACACATTTAAATTTGACTGGAGAGTGGAAAACCTTCAGACATAATGAATGTCATTTTGTCATAGCAGGTGGGAAAAATAATATGCCGCGTCTTTTGGCGATAGCGCAAGAATTTGAAATACCAACATTTGTCGTTTGTGACTCAGATATAGAAAAATGTATTAAAAGGATTGAGCGAGCAAAGAATCTTCCTGAAGATGAACCCAATAAGACAGATAAAATACAAAGCAGTAAAGATGAGTTAGAAAATCAAAAGGAAATAAACAAAGCAATAGCAAGCCTATGTTGTCTGGTATTAGATGATCCATCGAAATGCGAGACGATAAAAGGCAATAATATTGTTATGTGGAAGGACTCAATCGGGGCTGAAATAGTAAGTAGCTTAAGAGAAGAGTGGCAGGAAACACAAAATTTAGTAATCGAAAAGTATGGATTTAAATGGGTAAGGGAGAAGAAAAAGAATTGTATGGTAATTGCCGCAACGCTTGAAGAGTTGTCTAAAAAGGGGAAGCAGTCATCAGTTCTAATAGATCTATGTGGCCGAATTTCTAAATACGCTCAAAAAGCCGGAGTTGGAGGCAGGATTTAGTTTTTTTAGAGAAAGAATCGAGTTAGGAGAAATGTAAATGGACAGAATTTCAGTAAGGTCGAGTAATATTCGTTCGGTAGGTTATGATTCCGAATCATCAACGCTCGAAGTAGAATTCAATACAGGGAGCATCTATCAGTACTTGAATGTACCAGAGAGTGAGTATGAAGGCCTAATGAATGCAACTTCTAAAGGGAGATATCTCAATAGAAATATCAAGGGTAGGTATCAAGATACAAAGATTAGGTAAATGATTTTTTATGTATTTTGGTGGTTTTTCGGCCATGATCAGGATAATGTTGTGAATTTTTTTGGTTAGGTTGGAGAAGACTCGACTTTTGTAGAAATGCAGGGGGCCCCTTTTATCCCCTCCATAGAAGGTGGTCTCTTTTTTATCCTCCATATAAAGGGTGCCTTGTAGGCACGTAATATTGGGGAGGCAAATGCTTTGTTGCAGGTATGAAGTATAATATGGGCGGGATAGTCGATAAAATCAAGGAAGTATGTTTCAGCATTAATGTTGAAGACAGACAGGGACTGCACAAAGAGGTGATAGATAAGCTGAAGAATGTTTTAATTAATGAAGGATACAAGGTTCATTTAGAATATCCTATTCATTTTAAGTCGAGAATCAGGAAGAGCGGGGACAAGGTTATCAGAGACGGCAACTTAGATTTGTTCGCAGTTAAGGATAGAGACAAGATCGCAGTCGAATTTGATAATTGTGTATTTCTGAAATTCAAGAGTATAGAAAAACTTTTGCAGGTAGAAACCAACGTGTGTATTGGGATAGTCAGGGGTAAAGCGAACACGTTAGAGGGAAGCTTCAAGAGGATTGAACAGGTAAAAGAAGAGTATGTGTTTTTAGAGAAGAATTTTTGGTTAATTATTTTGATGGAGAAGTTCTCTCATAAAGTGGGGGGGCTTTTATCCCCTCCATAGATGCGTAGGTGCGTGGATGAGTTGATGAGTAAATGAGTGGATTCCTGCCTTCGCAGGAATGACAGAGCATAAGGGCGCAGCAGTCAGGCGCCCATATAAATGATTCCGCCATAGGCGGATCTTCGATAATGATTATTGATAAATGATAATTGGAGGGAATTGAGAATTGGTTTAAAAAAGGCGTCTGGATCCCCCTAATGAATGATTAATGATGAGTGATGATTGATTATTGGGATTGCCGCGTCGGCCTTCGGCCTCCTCGCAATGACATTTTTTATGGATTCGGAGCTTTCGCGGGAATGACAGCATGGGCTAAAGCCAATCCTACGCGGCTATTGCAAGAGGATGCGGAATTAGTAGCTGAATTGGGGAGATTACATATATATACGTATCGCGATATCTAAGGTAAGCTGGTTGAAAAATTAAAAAAAATGAGGGGAAACAAATTCGAAATTACCAAAGTTCGAATGTTCAAAAAAACCCACGTAAAACGTGGTGATAAATATGGGACCCCGAAGCAGGCTTCGGGGCTAAACAATGGGAGTGACCCCGGCCACAGGAATATGACCCCGGCCACAGGTGCCGGGGCTAATCATAAAGGTACATTCGCTCAATGGATGCCAACCAAAGGAAATGATTAAGGATTATTGATGAATGATAATTGGAGGGAATTTAGAATTACGAATTTTATTTAGCTGCCAGTTGCCGGTTGTCGGTTGTCAGGGGACAGACAATTTCAGATTTCAGATCTCAGATTTCAGATTTATTTTTGAGATTGCCGCGTCGGCCTTCGGGCTCCTCGCAATGACATTTTTTTGGATTCCTGCCCACAAATCAGGTGTGGTCGTGCAGGGAGTGTAGCAGTTTACAGGTGATATTTCGTTAAATCCGCCGATATAGTTCACCGATACTACAAATGGTAATGTGGTTAGGCTACGTCCGCTTTTTGATATGGGACGTTGTTGTACGGATCTGTGAATGACTGTGGCTGAGTCAAGCACACAAAGGATACGGTATGATAAACATACAATACAGGTTAATCGACCTGATAGATGACATGCGGGAGGGTAAAGACGTCATTTTTCAGTCCATACGCACTGCCGAGGACATCATGACTTATGACGTCAAGACCCTTACCCTGGACGATACCATAGAGACATGTCTTGAGTTTATGGAGGACAATAACATCCGGCATGTACCCGTAATGGACGTTCTAACCGAGGAAGGTGAAAAACCCTACTTTGTGGGTGTCGTTTCACAAAGAGATGTGTTCCGACAGATTTCGCCATACCTCGGAAAAGTTGGCGAGGTTGAAGCAGATATAAAATCAATACGTCAACAATTGGGACGCATCGTTACGAGAAATCCCATCTGCGTATCACCTGAGATAGAGATACCGGAGATGATTACCATTATGGTGGATAATCACATTGATATGGTTCCTGTTCTTGTTAAGGATGACCTTGCAGGCATTGTCACAACAGCAGATTTTATTAAGCTCTTTGTCAGGCTCGACGCGATACGCCTGCTGTACATCAGCTCAGGCAGTGTGGGAAAGAACCGTCGTCTCGTTGACCTTCTCGCCGGCGGCTCGGACGATGTGGCGGCAGCGCTGGCATCGATTCTGAGAAAGGCCGAAGACATCATGACTGAGCAGGTGGTTTGTCTGACTGAGCAGGACAAGCTTGCAGAGGCAATGAAAGTCATGCAAAAAGGACGATTCAGACACGTGCCGGTGGTGGACAAGGAGGAGAAAATACTGGGTATCATCTCCGACCGTGACATTCTCCGTCATCTTCCCATGCTTAGCAGGCAATACCAGACAGAGTCAAAGGTATTTAGGTCCCGCCTATTTGACGTTGATCCAGAGGACTCAAGCCTTGAACTGCCCCTAAGCCGCATCATGAGCAGTGACGTAATTCATGTTCTGCCCGGCTGCAGCTTCTACGAAGCTATAAAAATGCTTGACGAGAACAAGATAAACTGCCTTCCAGTAGTTGATGAAGAACAAAAGATTCAAGGAATAATCACTGTAACGGACGTGATGCGTGGATTACTTGCCGCCTGTACGCTGACAGCGAAATCCAGAGAGTAGTTGTTCGTATGTGTATCCGCCCACAGAGCGACGTTGGCGTTTAAAAAGGGATTGACTTATTCGCTCTATATGTTATAATGAAATTAAATCGATTTTACGATTTTGGTGTATAAGACCCATAAGCTACAGTAACTTCTGCTTGTAAAAATAGCACATGTAGTTGCTCAGGCACCTGTAAAATGGGAATCTACAAGGATAAAACCGCAATTAGCGGCTTAAAACATCATTGAGGAAGGAAATAAAGATGCCCATATCTGTAAAAACCTCATTGTCCGCTTGGGGACGCCCTATGGCGCTATCACTGTTATTGATAGCATCTTTGGCCGGTTCAACTGCCGCCCAATCTCAACTAACAGGAGACCTTAATAAAGACTACAAGGTTAATTCAAAAGACCTTAGGACTTTTGCCTTTCAGTGGCTGGATACGGCTTGTTTGGAACCTGGTTGCCTTGCCGACCTGGATGGTGCTGACGGGGTAAATATGGTCGACCTTGCCCTGCTGGCAAAGAACTGGCAGATGGAACAATCCCATCTGATCATCAGTGAATTTTTGGCGAGTAATGCCAGCCAGCCACCGCTGGAGGACGGCGAACTTCTGGATGGAAATGGTGAATCATCCGATTGGATTGAGATTTATAATCCAACCAGCGCAACCGTGAGTATGGATGGCTGGTACCTGACCGACAATAAAAACAACCTGACCATGTGGCAATTCCCAGATGGCCTCGAGTTATTGCCTGGAGACTTCCGGGTTGTCTTTGCCTCGAATAAGACGTATGCGGAAAACCCGCTTAATTACCCGTATCTTGATCCTGGTGGTGACTATCACACCAATTTTGAACTCAACCAGGCTGGAGATTATCTTGCGTTGGTGGCGCCGGATGGTAACACCGTCATTCATGAATACGCGGACGAGTACCCCCGGCAGTTGACTGATATCTCTTACGGCCTGACACAGTACGCTACGACGCTCATACCCGCCGGTACTGCCGTTTCTTATCATGTGCCCACCATCAGCGATGCGGCCCTGGGTACTTCCTGGACAGCCGTTGACTTCGTTGACTCAGGATGGGATACTGGAAAGACAGGCCTTGGGTT
>JAOUFU010000339.1 GCA_029858035.1 Phycisphaerae bacterium | reverse complement strand
TTTTTTCGGCTGAGCAGGAAATTCTATCATATAGATAATAGCTCGTTTTCTGCACACTCTTTTGATAACGGGCAAATCATTCCTGCTGTATTCGTAAGTAACATCAATCGCTCTCGGTGCCGGTGTGTGTTTGAGATAATATTCCAGACAGGGATTCGGCCCACAGTTGTGCAGGCCACCGCCGCCGTATTTTTCAAAAACCATATTGTGATAAGGCAAACTGAACCGCTCATACATTTGCGGTGAAATATTGGCGCTGATATCATCGGAGACATGCCCTTTTCGCCCCTCAGGAAACCATGTATCCGGGAAGTCGGTGGCGGTTATAGCATCTTCGCCGCCGGCCGCCTCGATTTGAAGTGCGATGGCGGCCAGGAAAAGCCGCTGTATCTTGCCGAGCAAACACTCGAGCGCCTCGGAATTTTCATACATGGCTAAATAAAGCTTCTCGCCGCCCAAAAGGTCATTGGCAACGTTTAATCCACCGGCCATATCGAGTAAAGATATACTAATCATCCCCTCGCCCGCTTCGGCAAAACGCCTGATTCGCTCGGTCCCTTCAGCTAATTGCCCGCTATCGGCCGCAGGAATCGCCAGGTCGAAAGCCTCAGCCACATCTTTGAGGACAGGTTCTTTGACGCCACAGGTCTGTTCGGTACTATTACCCCAGAACAGTTCAGCTCCGAAAGCCGTAGCCAATCCGGAGCACCCAACATCCGGCCGCATCGCCGGAATATAGTCGCCGTCCCTGATGCCCCGCCAGGAATGAGCAACCGTCGACATCGCAACTTCCAATTGCTTGTCACCGTCCTGGAATTGCTCCCGAATCGAATATTTCGGCTGTGGGTCGGTGACGGTAATCATAACGGGAATATGATCAACGGGCCTGCCCGCCCAGAGGTCGCGGACAAGCTGCTTGCGACGCTCAATTTCATCGGTGTCAAAATCAATATCTTTTACTGACAGCACAAATCCACCTGAAACATATTTCTCATCCGTGCACTAAGTCTCATAACTTTCAGGATGTTTTCTCCTTCGCACTTGTACTTTGGAAGGCTATTGCAAATACTCGCGTATTTTCTTCAGCGACTCGCTGTGGTCCGCCATTTTCGGAAAATATTCCAGACCGAAATTGCCTTTATAACCGAGGGCCTCAAGTTTTTTCAGGATAACCGGGTAATTTACCTCTGTATCGAAATGCTCAGCTCTGCCGGGCACACCGGCCGAATGAAAATGACCGATGATGTCAATGTTCTTCTCAATCGTATCGATTATTTTGCCCTCCATAATCTGCATATGATATACATCGTAGAGAAGCTTAAGATTGCTGCTTTTGATTGCACGAATTATTTCAGCCGCTTCTTTCGTCGAATCCAGATAATAACCGGGATGGTCCACCAGAGTATTAAGCGGCTCAATAATAAGTGTGAAATCCTCTTTTTCGGCAATTTCGATTGCCTTAGCCAAAGCTGTTTCTAAATTTTGTCGCATTTGCTCTCTCGATAACGCAGGGTCAACCACGCCTGAAAGCGTAATCCCTTTATTACACCCAATCGCTTTGGCAAAAGCGATCATCCTGCGAATCTGCTCCAGGTACATCTCGTGGTCCTCGGCCCTGACGGGACAGCCCCCTATGGACCCGTCCCATGCGTGCATGGCAAAATCACTTATCGTAACGCCATTTTCCTCGCAGGCCTTTTTCATCGAGGCGGCGTCTTTGGCCTCGAACCGAATTTCTTTGCCGTCCCATGTCCCTTCCGGATGCCAGAACTCCACCACATCAAACCCGGCTTCGGCAATCCTGGCGATCCTTTCTTCGACGGGCAAATCTGTAAAAACCGTCTCGAGACAAACACTTAAAGGTATCATCCTTTAACTCCTTTCAAAAACAACTTATCTTAACATCGCCCGCAGGACCTTGTTAATTCCACTGGCAATCGCGGCACAGTCTTTGTCTGAATAATTATAGTTGATGTCCACAAGAATCGCGCGTGACAAAAGGTCAAGCGCACGGGGACACATATCCTGTGAGTATTTCGGCAGCTCACTTTCCGGCACAGCGCTCCAGGGCAGCCTGTCCGGCGCCACCGATTTCTTATTTAAGATATGCTCCCAGTAATAGTACACATGCCAGTCCCGCACCTTTGAGTCATATATTCCGCCGGCCGGTACACCTTCTGCCTGCATGGCTTCCATTGCCCGCCGTGTAATATCAGCGTCCGGCAAAAACAAAACCAGGCAGATTCCGGTGTCACCAGCTTCATCAGTCAGCCGCCGAAAACTCATACCATTGAATTTTTCGATGGCCTCCTTAATCAGTTTCTTTGCACGCCGATAGCCGGCAATCATCCTGTCGGCCTTGCGTATCTGCGCTATGGCAACAGCGCCTTCCAATTCACTCATGCGATAGTTTTCACCACAGAAAAGCTCTCCTTCCTTTCGCTCCCTGGCAAATCTGTCCGGGCGCCAGCAGGCGGCGCAGTCATGCCAGCTTTGTGCACGCGTATGAAGCCATTCGTCATCGGTAGTGACAAACCCACCTTCCCCGCTGACGATAATTTTATAGTAATCAAAACTAAAACACCCGATAGTGCCGATACTTCCCAATCGCCTGCCGCCAAAGGATCCACCACCCGCTTGAGCAACATCTTCAATCACAGGTATTCCCTTCCTGTCGGCAATATCCATAATCGCGTCCATCTGGGCCGGAGCTCCCCGCATATGAACGGGCACAATCGCTTTTGTCCGCCTTGTTATCGCCTTTTCAATTGCCTCGGGGTCCATGCAAAGAGTTTCATCAACGTCGACAATTACCGGAACAGCATTAGATGAGGCCACAGTAGCCGACGTCGCGAAAAAAGTATAACCGGGCACTATCACCTCATCACCTGCCCCGATACCCAGGGCCCTGTAGCCGGCAACGAGGGCCGACGTGCACGAGTTGACCGCCAGGCAGTATTTCGTGCCCACCAAATCAATCATAGCTTTTTCCGCCGCAGCTACCTTACTCGGCTTCGGATTATAGTACCTGAACAAATGCGGCCCTTTTATATTGCTCTCGCCTTCGATAATCTGCTTTATCTTGGCCGCATTCTCCGGTGAAAATTCCCACATATCCAGAATTTCCAAAAGCTCGTCAGCACCTATCTTTGTTGGGAAGGGTCCGAACTCGCAAACCGCCCTGGCCCCTCCTTCAATTGCCAATTTTTCTTTATCCATCTTATATTCTTTCAAAATCAGTACCTTGGCGGATCCATAACAGTAATTTGTTTTATGGCCCGCTTGCCTAAGTTGACAAGCCTGTGCTTAAAACCTGCTTTAATGTAAAACGAATCTCCTCGCCTGACCGTCCACCGGCCCAATCCTTCTATTTCCAATTGTCCCGGCCCGCCGGAAAGTATCACTCCCCCAAGGTCACAGTCATGAACTTCCCACTGAGGCTTTTTTTCGCCGGGCCCGATTGTCTCGTGCACCATTTCAAACCGCATATTCTGACCTTTAGGCAGCAAAAAAATATATTCTCTGTGCTCATCACAAACGCCGGACATCTCCTTGGAAGTAAAGACAACGCTGTGCTTTTCTGTTGAATTAGTGAAAAACTCGGCAAAGTCGGTACCCAGCGCCTTGAGTACCTTATGTAAAGTCGCCAAAACAGGACTGCTTTGGCCTTTTTCAATAGCCGTAAGCGAAGCCGGCGAGATATCAGCCATTCGACTCAATTGTCGCAGCCCGATACCGGATTCAATCCTCAGATTACGAATGCCCCTGCCTAAATCTTTTGGTTCCATAACACAAAAAATTCTCCGGTGTTTATTATTCCATACATACCGTTATCGCAAACAATAACGCCACGAGCTGGCTTGTCAATATTATTTCGCTACGTAAAAAATATAACCGGAAATTCCTGATTGTTTATAAAAGAGAGATTGCGTGATCCTGAAAAGGCGTGAGCCTTGCTCAAGACATTTCGCCGCGAATGCAGCCGGGGCCATTGAAGGCTATGAGATTCGTTATGTTTTTCAGAACGAAGAGTTCAGACGCGATGGACTGATTATCCGTGCGCCAAACGCCGATCTGGGACGTGACCCGCACTGGGGCCGCACCGAAGAATGTTACGGTGAGGATGCGTTTTTCAACAGCACGTTGTCGGCAAACGGCTCAAGTAATCTGGAATAGAACAGGATCGTCAGCGATTTTGGCTTTGCGAATAGTTTGGCTGAATTAAAAATGGGAGCAATTGTGGCAAAAAAAACCTCTGGCTGCACCACTACTACTTGATAACGCTCTATTCGCCGTCTTGATCGGAATCGGGATTAAAATCCAGTGTCCGGTCAATATCGCCAAATGAATAATAACAACAGTCAGTCGAGATATTACTGATATCGTTTTGTTCTTCATAGTTAACTCCTCAATTCTTTTGTTTACATAAACTTACACAAATACACTTTTCCAAAATCTCACTCTTATCGATAAAGGTCTCGATTCTCCATCAATAGAGTTTCAGGCTGCCGCCCATGAAAATAGTTATGCTGCCATCGTTAATACGTGCACCTTGTGAAGGATCACCGTGACTATAAAGCCGTGTCTCGTTAGTACCAGAACCGTTGAATTGGACTGTTCCAATAGAGCTGCTGACCATGATATTGTTTAGAAACTGTAAATACTGACATATTGATCACCATCTCCACCAACACTTAATTTTGACCGTGGATTTTTCGTGCCAATGCCAACATTGCCGCCGAAATATTCAGTGCTGACGGATCCCTCCTGCTTGCGAACATAGAAGTCAACTCGGTTCTGTTCGTCCTCGCAATAGATGGGATATATATTCGCGTCCGTATTATTGTCATAGTCAGAGATGAGCAGCTTGACCGAGGAACCGGTGTTGAATCCCGTATTATACTCGCCGCCCAGGACGAGTTGTTTATTGTGTCCAGCGACGGCGCTGCCAACCGTTCCTCCCTGATATGCGTCTAATCCCACTTGCCCGGCCGGGTCCGTCGTGCCGATGCCGACCTTGCCGTTTCTTATTACCAATCCTTCAGTGCTATTTTGATCTCGTATAATGTGTAATCTTTCGCCCCCATAATCTGCGGCTATGTCCCATTCATGGCCTCCGTAACTCAGCCGTATGCCCT
>JAOUFU010000340.1 GCA_029858035.1 Phycisphaerae bacterium | reverse complement strand
CATTGTGGAAACCGACTCTTCGAACATCAAAATTACGCAAAAAAATGATATTGCCATCGCCGAAGCCATCATCAAAACCCGCGCTAAAGCCATACCGAAAGGCTATATCGGCCCTTACGCCGAAGCTGAGTGGTAAAGGCTAAAAGTTCATAAGTACCTAATCCGTGTATTCGATAGTCTCTGGAATAGAGTCTTTTCAAGCACTCGTTTTCTATAATAAAAAGGGCCGTGAATTTAATCCTCACGGCCCTGTGTTATTCCTGGCAGGTGTATATGGTTACAATTCCGGCTCGGCGACTGCAAGCCAGTTGCCGGCCACGACCGCAATATCTTTAAAATCCACGCGGCCGTCGTAATTCAAGTCTCCGCTCGGATACATAAGTCTCAAGAAGGGGTAGGTCTGTTTGTCCTCAATACACCATGATTCGAAAAAGTCCCAATTTGTAAAAGTAACTTTCTCTTTCATCTCTTCTGTAGTCTTCCCCGTCCCGCCGGCACTCGTGGTCAGGCCGCTTGTCTCTATATCCCAATAGCTGTCGCTGACTGTGCCGGAATTATATGCCGTCAATCCTCCCATGGGGGATCCTTTGGTTACCGTCCCAACAGCATAACAACTAATAATATTACCGCCCCAGTTCTCCCCCACCAACCCTCCAAGGTTAGAGGAAATATTCCCACTGGTTACTGTCCCCGCAGCATAACAATCACTAATATTGCCGTAGTAATTAGTTCCAACCAAACCGCCAACACCATACGTTTCGTCTTTGTCATCCAGCAAACAGTTTGAATAACAAAAACTGATTGTTCCCGATTCGTTTCTACCCACCAAACCACCGGCACACCAACACATAACACTGCTGTATACAGAACCGCTTGAATGACACCGGGTGATCACTCCTGAATTAGAACCTGCAAGCCCGCCCAAACGCGAAAGGTAACTTTCTAAACCTGCTGATACCAAACCGCTTGAGTAGCACTGAATAATAGTCCCGCTGTTCTCACCTGCCAAAATACCCATACGGGAACCGTAAGAAATACTTGCATTGACAACGCCGACATTTTTCACTATTCCGCCGGACCCAATCTTGCCGAACAATCCTAAATTGTTTCCAAATGCGTTGATGGTTATATTTCGAATCACAAACCCCCCACCGTCAAATACTCCCGTAAAGGCCACGCCGTCAAAAGGTCCGCCGAGAGTGTGGTCCGACGCTATAACGGCTTTTGTAAATGCAAATGAAGACAAATTCACATCTGCCATCAGCTTAAAATGGGCTGAATAATAGTCAACATTTGCTCCCAGTTCAGTTAAGTCATTGGCGTCCCATATCTGGTATGGGTCGTTCGCATCCCCCCTACCCACCCAGGGCGCTTGCCCTGACGCAAAACCGACAAAAACAAATAACGCGACAAAAAACATTAACAACGAAGTTTTTGACATCAGCATTTTTTGTCCTCCTTAAAGAAGCGTCTACTTTTCAGCTCTTTTCTATATTGATACGGCTCGCTTCACTTACTGTAATCCAATAGAAACACAAAAAGAAACGCATTTTAACCGTCCTCCTGAACAGCCTGAAATATCTCAGTATCAATACTATACTGAAAAACCTTCTCATTTTCAAGAAAAATCGCCCGTCTTAACGGCCGCATTTTCGGATTAAACGGTCTTTAAGCTCTAAAAACAAGCCAAAAAGACGTTTTTCTTTTTCCCTGTCAACCGAGTAGCCCCAATCTCCGTCTATACTGGCTGAGGGAGTATTAAGCCTCGACAGGGAACACATATAAAGGCCTGAAAGGTTTTACGGGCAATTTACGAAACAGGCATGGACTTTTCACGTCATATATTATGCAGACGCAATTCGGCAGGCCGGCAAGACGTCATTCGGCAGTTGTGTTCGCCGATACAGAAACAACATAAAGGTATACTTGGAGAGATGGAGGTAGAAAATGAAAAAACTAATCATTTCACTAATTGGGGTCTTTTTGTTTGCGCTCGGTATCTCGCCCGGCGCAGACCTCACGGCAGACTGGGATCCCGCCCAGGATACGAATAATTACACAGAGGCCGGAACCACCGAGCATGTCGTGGGGCACATTGTAGGATGGGGTGATAATTCACACAGCGAATGTCGGGTTCTGGACGGTCGCGATTTCGTCGCCATCGCAGCCGGCGGTTCGCACAACATTGCTCTCAAAAACAATGGAACAATAGTGGCATGGGGCGATAACACCTGCTGCCAGTGCAGCAGCACGCCAGTCGGCTCCAGCTTCGTCGCCATATCAGCCGGCGACAGACATAACCTGGCGATGAAAAGCGATGGCACACTGACTGCCTGGGGTGATAACACGTGGGGCCAGCTCAATACCCCGCCGGGCTACAACTATATTGCGATTGCGGCCGGCAATTATCATAACCTTGCTCTTCATTCCGATGGCTGGCTGGCGGCGTGGGGCAAAGACGAATACGGACAGTGTCGTAACACACCCCCCGGTACAGACTTTGTCGCCGTGGCAGCAGGAAGATGGCACAGCCTGGCCCTCAAGGACGATGGATCGCTCATCTCATGGGGCTGTGACTACTTCGGCCAGTGCCGAAACACCCCCAAGGGAAATGATTTTGTCGCGATCGCAGCCGGCGAAGCACACAGCCTCGCCCTCCGGGCCGACGGAACGCTCGTAGCCTGGGGAGACAACACCTATTGTGAGTGCGAAGTACCGGACGGTAACGGCTTTGTCGCGATTTCAGCTGGCTACTCTCATAGTCTTGCCCTAAAAAAAGACGGGACCCTCGCAGCCTGGGGCTGGAACTTTCACGAACAGTGCGAAGTGCCGACAAGCAAGGCCTATGACTTTATTGCCATTGCAGCCGGCGGAGGGCACAACATCGCTTTGACATCTAAAATATGCACTTCTCCAATCGCCTACGATTTCGATGGGGATTGCAGAGTTGACTTTACAGACTTTGCCATCTTTTCCTCCTCCTGGCTGCAATGCAATCTTGACCCGCCGGAGGCCTGCTGGCAATAGTTCGAAAAACAAGGATTGTTAACATTTACATGAGAAAAACGCAAGGCTGTCAGTCCTGACCCCTTCAGGACCTTCAGCCTTTTTCTTTCACTTACTACTCCCCATACCGGACTGATTCTCCATTTTTTAACAAAAATTACCTAACTTCTTATATAATCTAACCTTACCTTGCTAAAAGCCAAATTATCCAAATTTTTCCAAAAAAATTACTTTTTTGGTTGATAATTCAATGATATTCGTTATAATATACATGATAATAGAAAATAACAAATTTATAAAGGAGATTCGAATTATGAATGAATTTATCGAAAAGAACAGGCGCTTATTAAGGATTTACTGTATCGCCGCCCGAATCATCGGCTGGTGTATTCTGCTGGTCGCTGCCATCATAATCATTGCTGAGATTTTGTCGGGTGGCCGGTTTATCGGCACTAAGGGTGTGTACAGGCTATACATGTTAGAAGGATTGCTTTTCCGTTATATGCTTCCTGCATTTTTAGCACTGCTGGTAGCACAGTTTATAAGATACTTGTATGAAGTAGAGCATCAACCCGGCTGGATTTTGCGCTATGGAGACATGATTCTTTACGTCTATGCAGTTATTGTAGTTTTGAACGCCATTTGGCAGCATGTCTATTATATTATTGTGCGATACAGTGATTTTGGGAAATTTGGGACATCTAAACTGTTTTATGTGGTTCTTGCGGTACTGCTAACCGGAGCCAAAGCCTTAATTCTGGTCGGATTTGCCCAGATCTTGCGGCGGGTTATGCCCGTCATTGAAGAATCAAAAACGCTGGTCTGAAAGGAGGCGCAAAGATGATTAACGTTCGACTGGATTACGTACTTTTGGATCGGCGGATGAAACTAAAAGACCTGGCCGAAGCTACAGGCCTGGCCGTCAATAACCTCTCCATCCTAAAAACCAACAAGGCGCGCGCGATAAGATTTTCCACCTTGAACCAACTCTGCAAGGTATTGAACTGCACCCCCGGAGATTTGATTGAGTATATCCCGGACCAGGACGAAAATTAGGTAATTGTGATTAGCCTTTTTTCTGACCCTTACCGCTTCCCATGCCCGCTTTTCCTTCCCCTATTTAGGGCCTCAATTGTCACCGTGACGGGACATTTTTTTCTTGAAAATGGGAAGATAAGCTGCTATAGTACAGGCACTGAGAAATACTTAACTGTCCAGGAGGAGGACGGCTAAAAGGCGTTTCTTTTGGCGCTCCCCCTGAATTGCCGTAAGGTTGATGTAACTCTTTAGAAGAAAATACAACAAGCTTTTTCAGAAGGAAAACAATGCGAAGAACGATAAATCTCAAAACGTACCTGCTGATTTCGGTAATTTTAGTTACACTCAGGACCACTTCAGCTTCTGCAGAAGTCATCTACGTTGATGCAAGTGCTTCAGCAGGAGGCAACGGCCAGAACTGGGCGACGGCGTATAAATATCTGCAAGAAGCACTCTATAAGCCGCCGTCAGGCGGTGATGAGATTTGGGTGGGGGAGGGTACTTACAAGCCGAATGTGGGAAATCTTCAAGTCCGGTTCCGTGAGGGGCATTGAATTTTCCTCACATGGTTGAATATTGTGACATTCTTCGAATCGAAAGAGAAGAGAAAACAGGGAATACAAACTAAACCTAAATGAAGAAACCATATTATGTCTACTCGACAAATGAGAAGACTTTGCCTATTTGCATTGAGTTTAGTGATTCTGATCGGGGGTGCTCTACATGGGCAGGTGTATCGCTGGGATACGGCCGAGAAGATCAGCGATACGGTCCCGGAGCCGTATGCAGATTTTGGGGATCAGATTTTGGACTACGCAGCTCTTGATGGTTTGGACCTTTATTGTGCGTGTTTTGAGCGTGCTTCGCTGGTCTCTGCGCACCTGATGGGATCTGACTTGAGACGTGCTCGTTTTGACATGGCCACGCTGACAAATACTTACCTGAGCGATGCAATAGTACAATGGGCCTGCTTCACTTCCACCACGGACTCCGGTTTTACGGCAGCTCAGTTGTACAGTACGGCGAGTTACCAAAACAATGACCTTACAGGAATTGACTTGTCAAGTAACGATATGTCTGCGTGGAACTTTGCC
>JAOUFU010000338.1 GCA_029858035.1 Phycisphaerae bacterium | reverse complement strand
AACTATTCCTGCATCCAGGGTTTAACCGGAGCACTTGGCGGCACCGGTAACATCGGAGATGACCCTTATTTTGCAGACCCATGTAACGGGGACTACCATTTGAAGTCACAGGGGGGCAGGTGGGAGCCCTCGAGTCAAAGCTGGGTGTTGGACGACGATACCAGTCCATGTATCGATGCAGGAAATCCCGGCTGTCCGGAAGCCAATGAGCCTCTACCCAATGGCGGCAGGATCAATATGGGTGCTTATGGTGGTACAGCCCAAGCGAGCAAATCACCTGTCAATTGGCGCAGTATTGCCGATATGACTAATGACTGGATTTTAGATTTTAACGACCTGAAAGTGTTCGTTAGCTACTGGCTTGAAAGGGGTGAGTGTGTTCCGAGTGACCTTAACCGAAACGAGTCTGTTGATTTCGCAGACTTTTGTATCTTGGGCCAACAGTGGTCAGATACAAATGCCGTAAAGGCCCATAGCCTCTACCCGGCGGATGGTTCTGTGATTCTCGGCGATATATGGGAAGGTAACATATATACGCTGCTTATATTCACACCGGGAGCGACGGCGGTCAAGCATACGGGCTACTTCAGCGAAGATTACAGCAAGGTGGAAAGCCGCGCCGAGGACGCCAACCTTGGTTCACCGCCGTACACATATATACCGGGGTGGGAATACACGTTTTTTGCAGGTAATCCACAGGTTCCCCCGGCTAATCACACTCTTGTTCGAGGCACACAGTACTACTGGACTGTCGATGAGACAGATGCTATGGGAAATACGTTCCCGGGCGATATCTGGGAGTTTGCTGTTCAGGGCTATTATGCCTTTGAACCCGACCCGCCTAATGAGGCCGTGGACGTAGACACCACTGTGCTCCTTTCCTGGTATCCCGGTCTCCATATGGTGAATAGGAACGATGTTTACATAGGCACCAGTTGGGACGATGTGAACAATGCCGATAGCACGGACACGACGGGCATATATAAGGGCTATACGTCGGAGACATTCTATCAATGCAGCAATCTTGCATTCAATACAACGTACTACTGGCGGATTGACGAACTCTATTGTCACCCATATCCATATTGTCATTATTACAAGGGCGATGTCTGGTGCTTTACCACTGTGCCGCCTAACCTCGGTGCAATCAAAGAGGAATTATGGTTCGGTATCGCTGGTCGTGCTATAGGCGACCTCTATAGCGACCCCGGTTCCACCACCCACACCGTAGTAAACCACAGGCAAGACCGAAAAGGCAACGGCGGACGTATTAATATGGGAGCATACGGCGGAACGCCTGAGGCCAGTAAATCATATTTTAGCGAGCCGGTTTGTGAAACTATTATTGCAGGGGATATAAACGGCGACTGTAAGGTGAATTTCCTGGATTTTAGCCTTATGGCCTTCCATTGGCTTAAGGATAATAATCCCTAAAAGCCGTACTGATATGGTATAAAGAGCCACAAAATGGAACATTTGGAACAAACAGTAAAAGGAGTTATCATGTCAAAAAGAACCCTCTGTTTATCAGCAATCATCCTATTAACCTTCTTCGGTCTTTTCGGGACAACTGATAGCTATGGGTATTTTGCCTTCATGCCGGATTTGGCTGACGATATAATAGATGTTCACATATTGCCGGAGCAGCCGACGGTGGTGGATGATATCACAATCTTTGCCTCTGGGCTAACGGCAAATTCCCCTGTTCTTTCACAATACAGTGAATTTTCTGTACTGGATCGGTCACTTCAACTCGACATATTTATAGAGACTGGCCCTTGGACAAGCATCGACACCTGGTGGCATTCTGAAGAGATTGGAAGGTTATCTGTGGGAAGATATGATCTTGCGGTGTATGCATTCGAGTGGATGAAGCCCGCTGGGTCGCATATAATTGAGTTTGAGGTTGTGCCTGAGCCTGCGAGCATTTTTCTTTTAGCTATTGGAATAATTGGTATTCAAGCAAACAAATGTAACAAATCACGACGACTTTAAGTCCGAACATGATCGGCAATAAGAAAAGATGAGTGGGATGGCAGTCCATTTGCTAATAAAGAAGGGAGTTTTCTATGTCAAGAAAATCCAAAGTTTTGTTTTTTGTTATATATTTAACCGTTTTTAGTCCAGGCTGGGCGGCCGAATTGCCTTACAGCCCAGGTGAGCTACTTGTACGTTTTGCACCGAAACCGGATGCCCGTCAGCGAACAATAGCCGAGTGCAACGAGGTTTTGGCCTCCATTTGTGGGGGCACTGTCAAGCATTCATATAAACTTGTCTCGGGTTTAACACTGGTCAAACTTCCCGAAAATCTCTCTGTTGAAAATGCACTTGTGGTATTAAAAAATGTCAATGGCATCTTATATGCAGAACCGAACTATAAGATATACTTCGACTCGACATTTCCTGACGACACAAGATTTGACGAGCTCTGGGGAATGCACAATACCGGCCAGACCGGCGGGACAGAAGACGCCGACATTGATGCACCCGATGCGTGGGACATAGCCACCGACAGCGATGTCATCGTAGCTGTAATTGACTCCGGAGTTGATTATGACCATATCGACCTGGCTGACAATATGTGGATCAACGAACCGGAACTGAACGGAACCCCGGATTTTGACGATGATGGCAACGGTTATAAAGATGACATTTATGGTTGGAATTTTGGAAATAGGGGTGACCCACCAGGACCTGGTCCCGACCCGATGGATAACCATGGTCACGGCACGCACGTTGCAGGAACAATTGGCGCGGTAGGCAACAATGAGGAAGGTGTGGTGGGAGTCTGCTGGAACGTCGAGATGATGGCACTGAATATTGACTTCGACCCTTTCGACTGGGATGCATTTTGCAGCGCTGCGATTGAAGCGATAGACTATGCTGTCGATAACGGCGCCGGGGTTTTAAACGCATCGTGGCACATTGAAAGTTATAGTCAGTCGCTAAAAAATATGATAGGACAGGCAGGTGCGTCCGGGGTACTGTTTGTATCAGCGGCCGGAAATAATAGCAATGACAATGATGGTGAATCTCCACAATACCCGGCAAGTTACGATTTGGATAACATCATCTCTGTAATGGCGACCGATCATGACGATGAAGTCGCCTACTACTCCAATTATGGTGCTACTTCGGTTGATTTGGCTGCACCGGGCAGCGATATATTAAGCTGCAAGCGCGAAGGTGGTTATGAGCCTCGTTATGGCACGTCCCAGTCCACGCCGCATGTAGCCGGTGCCTGTGCGCTGATCTGGGCGATAAATTCATCGCTGAGCCACCTTGAAGTCAGAGGGATTATCCTCAGTACGGTTGATGTAAAGGAACAGTTGGAGGATGACCCGGAGCTTGGCAGGCTTTGTGTTACCGGCGGCAGGCTGAACGTGTATAAGGCTCTTCATAAAGCTTCTCTTTATCCAGGACCAGGGGGATTTTGTGTAAAAACAAATTCGGGTGAGCCTGTTGCACGTTTTGACAGTTTTGGAAACCTTTTCTTGAAGGGGACAAAACAAACGACATGGCAGGACCCTTCTGGAGAAGCTGATGAATTCATTATCGAAAAAAATAGCGGCCCAATGGTTTATATTGATGAGTCAGGCAACCTATTTATGAAAGGAAGCTTCACACAAGGCAGCGCACCCTCAGCGACAGGGGCTGATGAGTTCAGGATTCAAGATTCAGAAGGCAATGATGTTGCGATAATTAAGGCGTCTGACGGAAGCGTGCACATTAAAGGCAAATTATATCAAAATCCAGAGTAGAAACTAAACAAAAAATAAATGAGTTTTTGAAAGGGAAAGGAGCTTAAAATGAAAAAGATACTAAAAAGTAAATTGGCTGCGGGTATTTTGATTTTGGTTGTGGTTTGTTTAGGGATTGTTCTTGCAGGAGATGTTATAGTTAAAGAAGGAGTCATAGAAGGAGTAAAATTTAAATCGACAGGCTGTACGATAGACGGTACAAGTGCAGTAGCATTCGGGAGCGGCACGGAAGCAAGTGGGAACTACAGCACGGCATTGGGAAAGTACACGACAGCAAGCGAAGATTACAGCACGGCGATGGGATATTTAACAGATGCAAATGGAGACTACAGCACAGCGATGGGATATGACACAACGGCAAGTGGATTCATCAGCATAGCAACGGGATACAGCACAGAAGCAAGCGGAAGCTGGAGCACTGCGATGGGATATGACACAACGGCGAGTGGAAACTACAGCACAGCGATGGGATACGGAACAACGGCAACCGGAATGTGCAACATAGCGATCGGATACTTCACATCAGCAGGAGAAGCCCCTCCACTTAATGCAGATTGGACTACTGCAATTGGTAAAAATTTCACTAACAATTACCCGAGTAGCTTTGCAGTTGGATTTGGGCAGAAAGATTTTTCAGTTAAAAGCGGAGACGTTCATGTTTATGGTAAACTAACAGTTGATGGCGATACAGACCCCAAAACATTAGAGCTTCAACTTCAAGAAAGAGGCGGCGTTATAGAAAGATATGAGAAATATGTAACTGCTGATAAAAAAAGCGGTGTAGTGTATATCAACTCTGAGACAAAACTAATTGAAGTTTATTATCCTTATGAAGGAGTAATAAGAAATATCCAGGGACAGACAATCTACAGCTTACCATCGATAAGAATAAATAATGATTATGAAACTTATTATGTGTTTGATACCTTAGCAGGCCAGGTTGTAGAGAAACAGAGAGCTATTTATGATAAATATAGAATTAAGGATGGGATTGAATTCGACAGCAGTTCCGGCCAATTCATAGATAAGACTACAAAACAAATAATTCCCAAAGAAGAAGCTACTGAATTATATAGATAGTTGGCGTAAAGTAAAATTTGAGATAGAAACAGCCACATGAATGGCGGAGAATGTATCGGTGCCATTCGCCGATTGCCAGTTTCCAGTATTTAGGTGGCGTATTTTCCTTTTCTTTTATCAATGCGAATGCGAGAGCTACGAGGTTTAGAAGAGGCAATCCATATAAATGATTAATGATGAATGATTATTGATTATTTTTTGAGATTCTTCCCCCGCACTACATTGAGTGCAGGGCTGCTATGAGGCCAGCCGTCAACGGTTATGATTGACTTTTTTGGTACTCTTACATTTGCATACCTTTCCTGCTG
>JAOUFU010000337.1 GCA_029858035.1 Phycisphaerae bacterium | reverse complement strand
ATCCCACTGTCGTCGCTTCATGGCTGAACTCCTTTGAAGGTCCAGCCGCAAAATACTACCTTAGCAATCCACTGTCACTAATGGGGGGCAGTATAGAAGCGACCATGCACTTCTTCTGGCGAACGGATGATTCACTGCCCATGTCTTTTTTTCAAGAAAACGATTCTTTATGGTATTGGCCCCTTGATGGAATTCGCATTGATCAAAAACTGCTGATCTTTCTTGCGGAATTGCAGGGTGGTGACGAAGGTTTAGGATTTGAACTCTGTAATAATACTGCCGTGGCAATTGATAATCCCGATGACAATCCGCTTCATTGGCATATTCAAAACATACCCCTCCCCACTCGCAACTCCCGTATTATGATGGGTTCTGCTCTTGAGGTATCTGAAGGTTATCTCTATTCATTCTGTTGTCAAGAACCCGGGACACACGAAATCTATCTTGCCCGGTGGCCAATCGACAGCGCGCGAATCGGACATCTTCTAAATCCCGAATGGTGGCTGGGCGACAAAACAGGTTGGCTACGCAATCCCGATTCAACAATCTTCCCGGAGACCTTATTTGAGCGTGGTGGAACAGAGTTTTCGGTCTGGTTCGATTCTTCTCTGAAAAGGTTTTTCCAGGTGCAGACAATCGGATATGGACAAGCACACCTGGCTCTTCGGCAGACAACCACCATAACCGGACCATGGTCTGAACCGGAGACTATTTTCAATCCAGCGGAAAACAGCATTCCCAATATTATGATTTACGCTGCAAAAGCACACCCGCATATTAGCGATACGTCGATAGTTTTAACATATGCCACAAACGGTCCTGAAAGCCTAATCGTAGCTGACACCTGTATCTACTACCCTCGGTTTGTACGTGTCAATCTCATCCCACAAGAATAAACCGGCAAAGTAGTCGGGGCTGGACCATTTCTGTGTCCGCCTCTTTCTGACACTGTTCGAAGAGAACCAGCCAAAACAGCGGAGAATAAAGGGCCGGCAGCAGGGCCCGGGCCGCGCCGCACGCGCAAAATCCTCCACCAAATTTATTAAACCACAACAGGTTACAGGCATAATGTGGTTTTCTTTTGTCCGCGAATATTTGGCTTTCTAACAGATTATGTCAATCTGTTTTTATAATAAACAAAAAAAGAAGGGTTCTACTCTTGGGTGGATGAGTATTTTACTTAGTAACTACGGAGACTTCTGAGCTTTTATAATCCCCTCAAGCATAAGTCTTGATATTGGTTCGGACGATAACCATCTGTGATCCCATATGAGGTTTCCACGGTATATCAACCTGATTGAAGGAACCCCCGTGACGTTAAAATAACTAGAGGCCTTTCCATTTTCTTTAAAAATTGGAAAGCTAATGTTATGTCCTTTTATAAAAATCTTACAATTATCTAAATTACTGGTTTTTGATAATTCAGTAACTCCGACCATATCAATGCCATAATTATTGTATTGTCTGAACAATTTCTCAATCTTTCGCATCATTTTATCACAATGTGGGCACCACTCTTCCCAAAAAACAATTAGCAGAATATCGCTCTCATCTGGATTGAAGCTCCCTTGAATATCGAATTCTTTGTCTAAGCCGGGATAAGTTGGAAAATTTCCATACAACTGCGTGGCCTCCTCTAGTTTCCCTTGGGAAATCAAGGTAGCGGCCAGACAGCTTTTACTATTCTCGGCGTACCAACTATCTTCAATTCTGGTGGTCGCTAATTCGAAATTGTCTCTTGCTATTTTCTCGGCTTCATCTAATTGCCCACTTTGGAGTAAGAACCATGCCAAATTCTGATCAATTTCGTTCCCCAGCTTTAAATTATCTGAGTTTTCACTAAGGTAAAGCTCTCTAGTGTTCCTCACTAGTTTCAAAGCATCAGAAATCTTACCAAGTTTCTCAAGTCCGCTAACTACAGCCAACTGAGAAGAAAGTGTGTTTTCATCGCCCGCCCCATAATTCAAACTATCTATTCTACAAATCTCTTTGCAGATACCAAGATCATCTTGATAATCCCCTGTAATAGTGTTTAGTTCACTCAAGGCTTCAAGAGTTTCTTTCGTTTTGGGGTGCAGATCTCCCAGAGTTTTTTTCCTTAGTGATAGAGCATAATTTAAGTTCTCTCGAGCATCGTTATTTTTCTCACACCAGTAGTAGCCCACGCCAAGAGAGTGCCTGATATCCGCTTCTATTTCGGGGTCATCAGGAAAAGCGTCATCAAGCATCTTTGTAGACTCGTCTAACAAATGACTTATGGGAACCGGCTCACCAAATCCGTAAGGGACCGCTGTTTCGAATATGTTAGCCAGGAAAACATTGGCTTTCCTTGCTTTTTCCGACTCTAATTCAACTCGATCTCTTTCTTTATCAACTGTCACAAGCAGTGAAGAAGTAACAATGACACTTGTTAATAGCAGAACAAAGACAGCTCCAACAAGTCCGATAACTAACTTATTTTTTCTGGCAAATATCTTTATTTGGTAGCCAAGACCGGGACTAGTGGCAACAACAGCATCTCCATTAATAAATCTTCTAATATCCTGAGCCAGCCCAAAGGCTGATTGATAACGATGTTCTCTGTCCCGATGCATAGCCATGTGGATAATTGCTTCTAGGTCACCTTTAAACGATGAATCTTTACTGCTTATCGGAATTGATCTACCTTCACGTACTTCCGAAGCAAAATCGAAAATCTTATCCGATGAAGTTGTATATGGTAAAGTTCCTGAAAGCAATTCATATAGAATTACACCAAGGGCATAGACGTCACTTCGGATATCAATATCATGGGGATCTGCATCAAACTGCTCGGGACTCATATATTGAACCGTACCGACAATCTGGCCGTAGTTCGTAAGTCCAGCGGCTTGTTTCATATCAGCATCGGTTGCCCGGGCAACACCAAAATCTATAACCCGTACTCGTCCACTCGAATCTACCAGAATATTTGATGGTTTCAAATCACGATGGACTATACCTCGCTGATGTCCATGGTGTATGGCATCACAGACCTGCAAAAACAATTCAATACGTTTACTACTTTTTAAGTTATTTTCAAGGGCATATTCGATTATTGTTCTTGAATTTGGGATATACTCCATTGCAAAGAATGGAGTTTGAATTCCGTTGTCATCAAATGAACCTGCTTCATAGATTTGGGCAATCCCAGGGTGTCTGAGATGAGCTAGTAGTTGGGCTTCGTATTCCAGTCTGCGTACCGCCGTTTCATCAGCCAAACTACTTTTTATAACTTTTACCGCAACCGGTCGTTTCGGATTTTCCTGTAATGCTTCAAAAACCGTACCCATGCCACCGGAGGCGATGACACGTTTTATATGATACTGACCTATTTTTTGGGGATGATGATGCCCTGGCTTTCCGTCGGATGAATTTGACTGATATGTTTTGGTCTTTTCTTCAGGTTTAGGATTTGTATTTTGATCATCTTGATTCGAAGTCATAATTTTATCCTTTTTTATTCGGATATGGATAATGAATTTAACAAAGAATAAAATACTACATTATTGGAGACTATGCAAGTCCATTAAGTGCAGTTTGCTATACAGATATTTCTAATATCTTTCTAACATAACTAGCCAAAACACCAGCTAATAAGAGAGAACACCGGACGAAAAGCTCAAGCTAAGTTATTGCTATTATTGCCTATTAGTACCTGGTGCTCCCTGTTGTTCGGACAACTGAGCAAGCTCATAACCCGGAGGTCGCACCCAAAGGTGTTCTCGAGGTTCAAATCCTCCCTCCACTGCCAAAATTCGAAACCGGCGCAAGCCGGATCTCTTTGTACCTATGAAAACCGCTGCTGACGAACAGCTCAGCCCGACAAAAGCGGAACAGCAGCTGTTACCCTTGTGAGATAGTATCACTAAACAAGCCTTGTTTGTCCGGGAATATCGCTTCGTACTCCCTCAACTCACCCACCTTTTCTAATGTAAATGTCCGCCAGGGGTTATAACCCGGTGCACCAAAACAAATCTCAACTTCACCAGCCGTCAGATCGAAAATCATCGACCATAGGGTCCCGAATCCATCAGAATAGTAAGGGCCAAAACAACCATTCGGAATCTCTTTGGTCAGTATTCCGCGCAAGGTTTCACGAGTAACTGCAGGTTGATCTCCTTCAATACAAGAGCGAATAGCCGCGGCTCGCGGAGGAGAAGTATCAAGAATGATCTGGTGGTGATTGCGTTCAGCCATACCAGGCAATGTGAAGTGATTAGTAGATACCAAACAGGGCCAATCTGAGGCGTCGTTTATCTCCTTTACTTGCATCTCTCCAGCGTAGATTTCTACTAAAGCGGCTTTGCCATTACGCTCAGCTAATAATATATTGGTATTTGAGGTCGGGGGACACATTCGGAGTTTTTCCAAGGCATCTTTTACATCTCTACAGTTATCCAAAATTCCGCGTTGAATTACCCAATAACCCAGTCCTGACTTTTTGTTCCATTCGCTTGGGAACCCTGCTGCCATACCGGCAGACATAGTAAGGCTCAATCCGTATTCATTCATGCCCTCCTGCCGTCCAAAAAGAAAGACTGAAAAACCGATGTGGCGGGCCTTTCTATTAACCTGGGTCGTGCATAAACGCAAATCTTCTTCCTCTGGTGTCTGTTCATAACTTCGGCCCACCAGTAGATGTTTATTGAGGGTGAGGGACGGCAATACCACCATATGCGAGCAATTAGACTGCACAAGATAACTAGCGTCATAAAACATGATCTTTTCGATTGGCAGTCCCAACTCGTCGGCAAATCCTTGAATTTCATCATTGATTCCCGGACATGCCACATCGTATTCATTCTGAAGTTGCTTGAATGTGGCAAATCCGTACTTTTTTGGATGGATGTCTCCTGATGTGATGAAGTTCAGGAAGCTTTCGTTCGTTGATTTCAGAATTTCTGCCTGCTTGCGGCCAATTTCGTAGCTCGTTCCTTCTAAGGTAACATGCTGGAAAACGCCTTTTCGAATGATGTATTGTTCTGCCATATGCACTCCTGGTCTAACGATGATCTATCCGCAGTAACCCTCTTTTTCTCATGATAGAGGAACATTCATCCGCAACAACGTGATCGACAATCACATTTATAGTCGAAAGTGTAATGCTCGTCTGTAATGCTCCCCATTAGTCA
>JAOUFU010000336.1 GCA_029858035.1 Phycisphaerae bacterium | reverse complement strand
GCAAGGTGATAATCCGCGATTATTGGTGGTAACGCACCACCTTGTCGCATAAGCTTTATCGGCTTATGACGACGTTTGCATTCACAGGGCCGGTCGTTCCATATTTTCTACGTGACTGATGCAATGAAATCTCTCCGTGAAACAACATCTGCGAGTCGCAAGGTCTCGGGCCAGCACACTCGAAGAAGTCGGCTTCAGCGGGTAGGTCGAATTATAGTCGTCTTATGGATCGTGGGCTTCATAGCCTTCCTCGTCATCGTCAAGTTGCTACAGGAATCTTCCTTCGGACCTCTGCAGAGAGCAGCTCAGAACGGAGATTTGCCTGCGGTCAAGTCATTGATCGAACAAGGTACTCCTGTAGATCATCCTTGCGATTTCAATCGTTGGACCGCTCTTCACGCTGCAGCACACAAGGGTAACGTTGAGATTGCGGAATATCTCCTTAAGCAAGGCGCAAATGTCGATGTCAAGGACAAGGATGGGTACACACCTCTCCACAACACTGCAGACTCATTCTTAAAAGGATTTCCCCGGAAGAGAACGGAAGCTGATCGGAACCGAATTGCCGCTTTGCTGCTAAAATATGGTGCCCACGTCAACGCCACCATCAATCACGGCGACACACCTCTCCATCGGGCCGCGATAACGAACAATGTCGCGCTTGTCCAGCTCCTTTTAGAGAACGGGGCCGACCCCAATATCCAACAGTCGCAGGGAATGACACCTCTGCACTTCGCACTTGGTGCAGGTAAGGACCGGGTGCAGGTCGTCCATCTGCTCCTCGCCCACGGCGCTGATTCAAGCTCAACAGACGAGTACGGACGTACGGCTACGGACAATGCTAAACTTTATCATCCGAAACTGTTGGAGCTTCTTGGTGAGTAGATCCTAACAGAGTTCCTGGAGCGAACGTGCATGAAGTCGGGCCGGTCAAGAGCTTCTTTATGTATTAAATTATCCTCGGCTTTGGTACCACTGCCGAAAGGCATACTATATAGATTCGCTTGATAAAGCTGTTCGGAGGGAGTATAGTATCGGCAATTGGAAAAAGAGCAGTTTTATCAGATGTAGAGTAAATTTAAGATTGCAAAAGGTGGATTCCAGAAAACAAGAGAAGTAGAAATGAAGATAAACTATTTCATTATCTTGTGTGCGGTTTTATTGGCTCTCGGCGGCGTTGTGGTCATATATGCTGATGTTGTACCGGACGTGGCAAAAATACAAAAGGACAAGACCACGGGCTTTTCCAACGCCGGATGGTGTTATGACCGTTACGAAAACCTGAAACCATTAAATGCTCGCAGGCAAATCACGGTAGCCGATATCAAAGGCCCCGGTATCATCAGACATATCCATACGACGCGTCACCAGCCTAAAGAGATCCTGTCGCGTGGGGTCGTGATAGAGATATGGTTCGATGATGCCAACGTACCGGCAGTGATGTGTCCTTTGGCCGATTTCTTCGGTGACGGCTGTAACGGTAACAGTATGTACTTCACGTCGAATCTGGTCGAATGCGCCCCGTGGAGCTACAACTGTTACTTTCCGATGCCGTTCAAAACGGGTGCGAAAGTCATACTGCGTAATGATTCGGACAAGAACGCTATGAACTACAGCTATGTGGAATGGGAAACTATGCCGAACTGGGACGATGATTTCGGCTACTTTCACGCCACGTACCGACGCAAGTGCATTCAATTAACCAAGGACAGTGACGAAATGTTCTTTGAAATTAAAGGAGCAGGACATATCATTGGACGTCAATTCAGTGTCGTAACCGATGAACCTTTGTTTAAAGACTTCGGCTTTGTAATGGAAGGCAATAACGAAGTGGACATTGACGGCCGCGAGCGGGCGATAGATTACCTTGGCACTGAGGATTCGTTTACATTCAGCTGGGGCTTCCAAGCAACTTTCGCCGGTCTGCGTGCGGGAATGCCTTTGGTTGACAAAGGTAAAACCAATCGCCTGTCAATCTACCGCTTTCATGACCACATGCCGATTCGGTTTAGTAAGTCTTTGTCGTGGCAGATAAACTGGTCGCATGAGCGAACGTTTACCAATCGCAGCGAGTGGGCAAAAGCCGTAGCCAAGGACGGCTGCCTTGTTGATTACGCAACGGTTTTCTACTGGTATCAGGACACGCCCGGCGGTTATAATCACGAGCCTTTGCGGCCTGTAGAGCAACGGAAGAAAACTTTGCTGTGCAACTCAGTTAAACCTGTAAAAACAACTACTGACTAATATTGTCTTAGGAAAATCCTTCAATTGATACAAAGGAGAATTGAAAGTGTACAAGATTGCAGTGATACCCGGCGACGGGACGGGGCCGGAAGTGACGGCTGAAGCGGTTAAGGTATTAAAGACGGCTGCGGACAAATTCGATTTCAAAGTGGAGCTGACTGAGTTTGACTTCGGCGGTGAAAGATATAAACAAACCGGCGAGACCCTGCCGGACAGCGCCATCGAAGAACTTCGGAAATTTGACACCATCCTGTTAGGGGCAATAGGTCATCCTGAAGTTGCGCCGGGGATTCTTGAGAAAGGGATACTGCTCAAGGCCCGGTTCGAACTGGACCAATATATAAACCTTCGGCCGGTGAAGCTTTATCCCGGAGTAGAGACTCCGCTCAAAGACAAGGGGCCTGAAGATATAGACTTCGTTGTCGTCCGCGAAAATACCGGTGACCTCTATACCGGTGTGGGCGGATTTTCAATGAAAGGGACACCTAACGAAGTGGCCGTGCAGTCGGCGGTTTATAACCGCTTCCAGGTAGACCGGTGCCTGAAATACGCATTCGAATACGCACGCAAGTACGGCAAGAAGGCGCGGGGCAAAGGTGATAAAAACACGCTGGCCCTTTGCGGCAAGACGAATGTGCTCACTTATATATATGACCTGTGGGAGCGCGCCTTTCACGAAATGGGCAAGGCCGAATATCCAGACATCGAGAGGGAATACTATCACGTTGACGCCACGTGTATGTGGATGGTGAAAAATCCCGAGTGGTTCGATGTTATCGTAACGGGCAATATGTTCGGTGACATTATTACCGACCTTGGGGCAATGGTGCAGGGCGGGATGGGTATCGCAGCAGGTGGGAACATTAATCCCGAAGGGGTCAGCATGTTCGAGCCAATCGGGGGCAGCGCACCTAAATATACGGGCAAAGGGGTTATTAATCCCTTAGCGGCTATCTGTGCAGCGCAAATGATGCTCGAAACGCTGGGGGAAGAAAAGGCAGCAGATGTAGTGGAAAAAGCTGTGATGTTCGTAACGGCCAACAAGATAAAATCGCTGCAGGCGGGGAAAATGGGTTACTCAACAAGTGAAGTCGGTGACTTGGTTGCGGAAAAAGTTGCGGAATAAACGTAGAAAGGTTTCGCTGACTGCCCTACTGGAGAATCTTGACGATTCCCTGGTTTCCATCGACTTCAATGGTTTGGCCGGTCTTGATGATTTGTGTTGCGGAGCCTACGTTTACTACTGCGGGTATGCCGTACTCGCGGGCGACGATACTTCCGTGTGAGAGTATTCCTCCCTGGTCCATAACTATTGCGGCGGCGGTTACGAAGTAGGGTGTCCAGCCGGGATCGGTAAAAGGAGCGACGAGAATCTCGCCGGCCAGGACCTGCTGGTCGGCATCGGCCCTTAGAATTACGCGTGCCTTTCCAGTAACAACGCCGGGGCTGACGGGAAGACCGGTCAGTTTTTCCACATCGGTGTCGACGGGGTCAAGGATGTATTTATCCGGGTCGAATTTGCCAAAAATTACATCGGGTGGTGAAATCAAGCTGTTTCTATCGTATTCGGCCCGCCGAGCGGCAACAACCTGATGGATATCAAAATCCGCCTTGCCCCAGGCCACGGGTTCAAGCTCTTCAAGCCGGAGGAAGAATACGTCATCCTGATTTTTGAGCACGCCTTTATCGGCGAGTTTTTTGCCGAGTTCGAGGAGCATTTTTCGCAACGTAACTATCAACTTTATGACCTGGCTTTTTACGTTCTCACGAAAGACCGAACCCTGCTGAGAGCGAAACAGAAGATGGTTGAATATCATCCGCTTAAGAGGATTCTTTAGTTTTTTGCGGCATTGCTGTTCCAATTGTTTACGCTGCTGTGCAAGGCCGGCGAAGTTTTTGACAGGATCGGTTTTTCCGATTTGAGCGATGTAGGTACGTATGAGCTTGAGGATGTAATCGGGAGTTTCGGACCATCGCGGATTATATAGCTCCAATTCAGCGCGACAATGGTGACCATGGCGCTGCATAAAACCGTTCCAGGTTTTGAGGAAATCTTTTCCCGAATCGAATTGGGAGATCTTAGGTTCGATAGTGTGCCAGTCTTGATTTGAGAGTACCAGGTCCTTAACTTCGGGGGCTGCATCGGCTGCGACGGCCAATCTCCATAGGTCCAAGCCGGCAACCGCATCGTCCATGTCACCGACTCCCGCCAGTAGCTTGTTTGCGCAGGAGCCATTCTCGGCGAGCCATTTTGTACATACAATATGGAGAAGCGGGAATGCCGCCAGCATACTTAACAAGTACAGAAAGTGGTTTAACAACTGACGCAAGTCCATACGAAGCTGTTTGCAGGATGTCACGATTTGTTCCGGGGAGAGGTTTGAAACATTGAGTTCAGACCATTTTTGGTTTTCAGCAGAAATCCATGCGATTATGCGTCGTCCTTTTTTGGGAGTGTTGAGAAGAAAGCCGATAATGATAAGAGGCATTTTCAAAATGAATCTGAGCAGGCTGAAATGTATATCCGGCAGGTCGGAGTCGGGTGCGGTCCTTAGTCTGGCGGCCATCTCCTGCATGCCCTTATGACCTCCGACCCCCTCCATAAAATCGACACTTCTTCCGCCGGGCAGGTACCTGAAGACGGCGCCCCAGATATTTGCATTAAAGTAAATTCGCCCTGCGATGAGGGTATAGAAAGGGTAGTCGCCTCGTTCGACACAAAGCATGCGGAAGACCGGCTCGAAGATCTCATCTCCTATCGCCTCAAGGAGGGTGGAAAACATAATGGGCGTGACTACGTCGGGCATGACCTCTTTGGCAGGATTGTTACTCCAGATCTGTCGGTCTTCCCAGGACCTTTTTGGCGGGAAGCCGGTAATGGGTCTGGATTGCAGCAGGAAAATTTTGTTCTTAGATAC
>JAOUFU010000335.1 GCA_029858035.1 Phycisphaerae bacterium | reverse complement strand
CCAAGTGTCCCCGTGTAGGCCTGCAAGGATTCAATAGGAGGCATTACGTCGCAAAGCATATCCACCATATGGATGGATTGATTCATTAATGCCCCGCCGCCATCCAGTTTCCATGTGCCGTGCCAGGAATCCTTGTAGTACTCGTCGGTCCGCCACCAGGGAACGTATATCCCTGCATAGGTAATTACACCGAAGCGGCCTGAGTTTATCGCCTCTCGAAGGACGGTCTGCGAATCGTTAAATCGGTAGGGGAATATGCCGCCGAGGCGAGTACCGCTTTTGTTGTGGGCTTCGATCATGGCGTCGATTCGCTCTAAGGTTACTTCCAGCGGTTTTTCGCATAATACGTGTTTTCCTGCCTCTGCCGCGGCAACGGTCGGTTCCATATGAAATCCGCTTGGCGTTGCGATGGTTACGATATCCACATCGTCGCTTTTTAGCATTTCATCGTAGTTTCCAAAAGCCTTCACATCATACTTGTCCGCCAATGTGTTGGCTTTGTCTTGTACCTTGTCACAACAGCCAATCAGCTTTGCGTTTGGAATATCTGCAATGGATTTTGCGTGAAAATCAGCGATTAATCCGGCACCAATGATTCCGAAATTCCATGTTTTCATAATTGTCTTCCTTTTTGGATAGAGTTATTCACACTTCAAACCAACCTCGTCTGCAAGCTCTCTTACTGCGGCAATCGCCTTTGAGAAAAGCTCCGGCCCCGTATCGCCTCCGAACTGGCCGCCGGCTTTTAAGTGCGGCTCCATCGTAAGGCAGCCCTCGTAGTTCATTGCCGCAAGCTCGGCGAGCAGCTCTTTTATCTGGCCGTCACCTTCACCCGGTATGCTGCCTAAGGCATCGCCAAGTTTCCAATCTTTTATATGGATGTGGACGACGTAGGGCTTCATCAATGGCCAGCACTTTTCGACATTATTTGTTATTTTCTGTCCCCATACGAAGTTTGCCGGGTCATATACAAGCCGAAGCTTCGGAGAATTGACGGTCTTTACAATGTCCGCGCAGTTCTCGGCGGTATGCCCATATATATCTGTTTCATTTTCATGAACCATAATAGTATCGACATCATTTAGTACTTCTACCTTGGCCGACATCCGCTCCATAACCTCATCGCGGTAGTCGCCGATTCTCTCACCTTCCGGTGGATAGTAACTAAACATGCGTATGTACGGGGCTTGGAAAAACTGAGCCAGTTCGACGGCGTGTTTGAATTTGTCCAGATGCGGCCCGAAAGGCTCGTCAATCTTTACCTTTCCTATGGGTGAGCCGATAGCACATACTTTAAGATCGTGTTCGGCAATCATTTTTTTCGCTTCATCCAGTTCATCCTTGGTAAGGTCCATAACATTCTTCTGATTGACAAAGCGGATCTCGATATAACCGACATTTTCGCCGGCAAGGTACTTGACCTGCTCCGGAAAGTCATCGGTTACTTCATCTGCAAATGCACTTAATTTCGCCATTTTCAATTACTCCCTTAATAGAGATCAAATCTTTTAAAAAACCACCTCAAACACAAAATATCATTGCCGCTTTTCTTCGCTGGCCGTTCTCGGGCCGGCGAATCGTACCGGCAGGAGCTCATTGAACACATCCAGGGGCCAAAAACGGAGGCGTTCAAATCCTTCCGGCACCGGCTGTCGATACTGCACATAAGCTCTGTTGCTTCCTTTCAAACTGTATGAGAACATATCGCCGCTGCTCGACCCAAAAACTGTATATCCCATCAGCGTGCAGTCTTCCAAATCGACGTGAAGAAACTTGCCCGCAAGGTCACTGTAGATGACACCTGTGGACGGCGTGCCGTGCGGCTGAGAAAAGTTAAGAACAATCAGCCGGCAGCGATGGAACCTAACCCGTGTGTATCCCTGAAAACCCGGGTAGCCGACCTGCAGCGCATTGTCAGTACCAACTATCGTGCAATCTTCAAAAACGGCATCGGGCGTTTCCGGCATATTACTGTTGTGCGCCCGCACATAGACTGCACCGGCGTCTCCCCACACATCGAGGCACATAAAATACGAACGCCGAAATACAACCGGTTCCCCGGGGCGATTTCTGTGTGCAATAACCGCCGCCCCTGCAAAGCGGCCAATCCCAACGCAGTCCTCCACAATCGCCGAGAATTCCGTGCCGGCCTGATTGGTCATGTCCCACCCGATACCACCTTCGGACCCGCTGGAATAAATCCGTCTGAAAATCCACCGGTCCCACGCAGCACCTGAAAAATTCGGGTCGCATCGCCACGGACCCCACCAGTCCACGCTCTTTAATCCCGTCTCCTTATTCGGGTCTCCCGAATCCAGAATCATAAAAGTCGGGTTGCCTGTGGGAGCATCGGGATTTGTGCGAACAATTACCGCCGGTGCTCCTGAATCTACGACCACCCAGCCGGTGACACCAGAACCTAAACTTCCATCCCAGTCTCCCACCAGAAGATTGTAAGCCCCAACCGCACCTTTATGGGCCGGATAAAGGTTGGCCTCGGCATAAGTGTCCGGCCGGATGACAACCCGGTGGCCACCCTTATCGTCAGGCACAGCCAGAAGGGCCGCCTGAATCGTGTGGAACGCCTTCTCCCAACTGCTTCCGTCCGAATTATCGCCAAGCCTTGAGACATAAAGCGTTACACCCTTTCTTGCCGGTCCCGCCGAAGGCCTGCCGGCTAAGGTGTTATCCGCCCTGGTGCTGCAGCTCCAAAGCACCGCCGCCAGCGCACAAAAAAACGGAATACTCGCCTTGGCTCTCATCGTTTCACCGTACCTGACTACTTTATTTATCATAGTGTGCCGCTATATCTGGCAGGTCCCTTTTGATTTCGTTTATTCTATAACCAAAACCCGGCCCACTCAATGTCGACAGGTCAACCCGGCCGTTACGCCGTTGGTAAAGCCCCGGGTGTACCGCCTCTTCCTGTGTCGAAGCAGCGGGGTAATACTGCATTGCGTTGGTCTCGACTCCCATTATCGTCCCCGCGTGTGCAGCCAAAAGAACGTGGGGTATCTGTGCCAGCATCGGATTAGTTAAATCCTGGACCATCAACGTCATTCCGTGCGCCTTGGCCCAGCAGAGACTCAATAGCGCTCCGGTTTGAGTCTTACATGTTTTTAGCGCAACGCCTGTCCAGCCGAGGCTACGGCCGAGCCTGATTAGTTTCCAGTTGTGAGCGCTTTCGTCCATAAAGAGGGGCTTGCGGGCCGAGACGCTGTGGACATCAATCTGATTTTCTTTTAGGTCGTAAGGAAACGGCTGTTCTACATAGAGAATCATTTGGTAAATACGAGGATGCTCTATCATCAGCCGATCCAGAATGTCGTTCACGTAAGCAGGCTCTGTAACCGTGCAGTTAAAATCACTGGTTAACCACGGAACGTTATTTTCAATTGCAATTTTACCGACCCTGACCAATCTGTCTATGTCCCACGAAGAGTCATCGCCGCGCAGCTTCACTTTCAGACAATTAAGGCCATCCCGTTTAATCCAATCCGGCAGTAATACAGGGTAGCCGTCATCCGGTTCTGTGCCGGTAAGTTCGGATGCGTCGAGTAAATCCTTGCCGCCTACAAGGTGCCAGGCGGGCAAAGTTTTGGCTGGAGGAAGTTTGAGAAAGTCAGCCGGGTATTTGCCCGCAAACGAGAAGTCAATATCATCGGCGGCTTTGAGAAAGTGCGACAAATCTGCATTCATGAATTCAGCGTTGTATGTAGAGTACACATCACGATTCAGAAGCTGACCGTACGCATCGTGCAGGGCAATATCAAACGCCGAACAACAAACCAATGCTGCCAGGTGCGGCATTGGTTCTGTCTGTTCACCCCGCTGACGATTGAGCTTGTCCAATAAGGCGGGCAACTGCGATTCAATGAACTCACTGCCTAATTCAATGGGGTGGCCCTGCCAGTCGAACTGGGTCCATGTCTCAGCGGTCATTCGGCAGAAAAGCTGCATAGTCTCGCATCGCTCTTGATATCCCAGTTTGCCGGGCCAGGCCCATTGGACGCTCAATGGTGTTTCGCCCCAGCCCTGTGCAGTTTGTCCCTGCTCATTTGCCACCGTCATGCAGGTGCGTGCGCATATAACCGAAGTCGTTGTTTCAGGCCCAAACTTGAGCGGAACTCTTGTTTTCACCGGGATAAAGTACAAATCAACGGATACCGAGCTGATATCAGAGCGTTTTTTAGAAGCGTGCTTATTGATGTTCATGCTTTTCCTGTTGGCGGATGACAGTTTTTATAAGATTTAATACGATTATGTTCAGAATTTAGCAGAGATTGACAATAGAAGGTTTATAACTTATATTAAGTTGTTGTCAACCCAAACTTTGTTATTTTGAGTTGCTTTGTCGGGCTAAAGTTTTATAATCTTGCAAAGACCTCTTTTACGGGAGGCTGTACTTTTTGAACGGAACGAATTTGTGAACGTTTTAAAACAATAATCTTATGTACGCGTGAATATTTTTGAAAGGAGTACGTATGAAACTCGATAGGAAATTGAAGATGGGAATGATTGGCGGAGGACCGGGAGCGTTCATAGGTGATGTACATCGCAAGGCGTCTCGCCTGGACGGCGGTATCGAGCTGGTGGCCGGGGCATTCGATATTAATCCACGTAAATCAAAGCAGATGGGACGGGAGCTGGGTCTGGATTCAAGGCGTGTATACCGTAACTACGAGGAAATGATCTCGAAAGAGCTTAAGCTGGCGGATGGGGAAAGAATCGATTTCGTTTCGATTACAACGCCGAACAACTGGCATTTTCCTATTGCGAGGGATTTTCTCAATGCCGGCTTCCACGTGATGTGCGAGAAACCAATGACGATTAGCGTCAAAGAGGCGAAGGACTTGCAAAAAATTGTTCAGAAGTCCCGCAAAGTGTTTGGGCTGATGCACAATTATACCGGTTACCCAATGGTCAAACTTGCCCGGGATTTGGCCCGTCAGGGCGAGCTGGGTAAGATCCGCAAGATTGTGGTGCAGTATCCACAGGGCTGGCTGTCTACGGCCCTGGAAAAAACAGGCCAGATGCAGGCCGCCTGGCGAACCGACCCGAAGCAAAGCGGCGGCGCCGGCTGTATGGGTGACATCGGCACGCACGCCGAGAACCTCTCGGAGTACATCACGGGCTTGAAGATTACCCATATCTGTGCCGACCTGACGATT
>JAOUFU010000334.1 GCA_029858035.1 Phycisphaerae bacterium | reverse complement strand
CCGTAGATTTGCCCGGCGACAAAATGTTTAGAGTAAAAATACGTATGAAATCAAATGCGGACCCCCACGCCGAGCTCTTTTACGGCAAGGCCTTTGTTGCCGGACGTTCCGTTCGATTCACTGTCCGAAACGACGGGCAATGGAATGACTACTCGCTTATTATTAAGGAAACCTTGGGCCCGGGGACACGCTTTCGCCTGGACCCATGCACCGATAAGGGAGATATTACAGTTGCGTACATCATGGTCGAAGCACTGAGCAAAATGGTCGCTCCCTCGCTGGAAAAACCGGTAAGACCGTACAAAGATAAGATGCCACCGGTATCGGTCAAATCGGGAAGCCTGGAATTTCACGGAACGTATGGAAACTCTATTTTCACAGTCAATGGCGTAGAAATGGCGGTGGAGTATAATGCAGGGTTGATCGGCGTATTGTTTGACGATGAAGCCGAATGGCTGAATTTAGTGAAAGCAAGAACTGATGTTCTGAGTACCGGGAATATAGCGTTCGCAAGTAAAAGCACTATTAAAGATAGCAGAGGTGGCCGCTGGCAGATTCAAAAATGGGTAAGGTGCGGCAAACAGGACGGCACACTTGCAGTAGAAGTCGAATTGAAAGTAGATAAGGATAGGGACGTCCTCCATATACCCTGGCTGACGCTTTTCCCGGGTCTTGGCACTTTCGGCCAAAGCAAATACCAGGGCCTGTTGGCAGGTGTTGAGTATCTCTGCGATGAGCCAAGCAGCAGCGATGCCGACATAGCCACACCACAGCATATTCGCCGTGTTCCTGACCCCGTTAAGATAACCTTTCCCCTTATGGCAATCGCAAATAACGGTAATTATATAGGTGTAATATGGGAGCCATCTGATATGGTGGCGGCAATATTCGATTCTCCGGACAGGATTTACGATTCCGGCGCCCATGTAATGGCTCTGTCGGCGCCGGCGGTGGGCGACCTGCGTTTTGAGAATGAGCTTTTTGCCCATAGCCCTTTCAGACTTGAGGCCAATTCGCCGCTTAAGGTATCTATGATGATAATCGGCGGCAGGGGAAAAAGCGTTGTCCCTGCGGTGAAACAGTATGTGGATATAAAGGGCCTGCCTGACCTGCCCGAATTCGAGGGAGGTCTCGATGCTGCCGTCAATCTTCTTGCTCACGGCTGGATGGATTCTGAAATAAATCAAGATGGACTTTTCAGACATGCCGTCTGGGGCGATAGTTTCGGGCCGACTGTGGCCGCCGATGCCGCAATGTTCATCGACTGGCTCGCGAATCACACTAACGATGATAAACTCCGCGCAAGACTCAATGATACCGAGGCCCAGGCTCTAAGCAGGGTTCCCTCGGCGCAGCCTTTCTCGAGTGCTGTCTCGCACGTGCGCCTGCCCTCGGCGCCTTTGCTCTTTGGACGAACTTACGAATATGTGCGGCACCGGCATAACGATGCTCTGCGGCAGCTCGGAGGCTTTGACGAAAAAGGTATAAAGCTCTATCGGCCGGGCGGAACGGACTACTCAAGGACCCATTTCGCAAAACATTCCAACGGCCTTTCCGGCCTGGACGTGGCCACGATTCTTGAAGGCGCAGCGCTATCGGCAGATAAAGAGCTTATAAGTGAAGCCCTCGCGCTGCTCGATAAACAGACGTTCCTGTATTCCGACACCGTGCCGCGCGGAGCACAGACCTGGGAAGTGCCCCTGCACACGCCGGACATATTGGCCTCGGCCCACATGATTAAGGCCTATACTCTCGGATATATCATCACAAGCGAACAGAAATATCTTGACCAAGCGCGATACTGGGCCTGGACGGGTGTACCATTTGTCTACCTTTACTCACCAACGCCCGGCAAAGTCGGGCCCTACGCAACAATACCGGTCCTGGGTGCTACCAACTGGCAGGCGCCATTATGGATTGGGCTCCCCGTGCAGTGGTGTGGCCTGGTTTACTCTTCGGCTTTGCACCTGCTAAGCGAATACGATCCGAAAGGACCGTGGCAAAAAATCGCCAAAGGAGTAACAATTGCCGGTTTGCAAATGTCCTGGCCCATGGCAGATAAGAAGCGACAAGGATTGCTGCCGGATGCTTTCGATTTACGTCAACAGGTAGGCGCAGGTCCTGCCATAAATCCGGGGACCGTACAGGCCCATGTCCCCGAGTTTTATGAGAAAGGTAAATTATATGATATGAAAAAACTGCGTAATCGTGGCTGGTTCGTTCATGCCCCCTGCGCGATAAGCGATATTCGGGAAGACAAAAGGTCGGTTACGTTTACGGTGGATGGATGGGGCGGCAAACCTTACCATGTCCTGATTTCGGGAATTGACAAAGAGCCAAATGACGTCGGCGTACGCGAAGTTCGGGGGGTGTCCTCCAAACCGCTTGCCTTTAAATCCGCCGGGAAAGAGTTTCACAGCGAACAAAACTATCTCGTAATCACATTGGAGGGAAAATCGGAAATTCGAATAAGATAAATGACGCTATTCAAATTTGGTCTGGTTACAATGGAGGTTTTATCTGCGAGATTACTTGCATCTAACATAGCAACCGGCTATTATAGCCGTAAGGTGTTCATTTTTTCCAAACACCGGTTAAGGGGATCGTAGAATGTCGATATTTCGTTCACCGCACAATCCAATAATTGAGCCGAAGGACATTAAGCCTTCGAAGGAAGATTATGAAGTCATCGGCGTTTTTAATGCCGGCGTTACTCGTTTCGAAGACCATGTTGTTCTGCTTCTTCGAGTGGCCGAACGCCCGATTAGTTTGCACCCGGACATAGTGTTAGCCGGCGTTTACGATGTCACCCAGTGCGACATCATCCTGAAAGAGTTTTCGAAGAACGACCCGGAAAACGACTTTTCCGACCCGAGGTTAATAATAAGGCCGGCCGAGACATATCTGACATCGATTTCACATTTGAGGCTGGCACGCAGCGCCGATGGCATCAACTTTGATATTGAAGATACGCCTGCTCTTGGCCCGGCAAACGAATATGAAACCTTCGGTGTTGAGGACCCGCGAATCAGCCTAATTGAAGGCACTTACTATATTACTTACGTTGCGGTTTGTCCTCATGGGGTGACAAGCTGCCTGGCATCGACAAAGGATTTCGAGTCTTTGAAGCGACACGGGATTATTTTCTGTCCGGAGAACAAGGACGTTTTGCTTTTCCCCGAACGAATTAACGGCAAATATTATGCTCTGCACAGGCCGGTTTCACCTCTGTTTAAAAGGCAGGACATCTGGATTGCCGAATCGCCGGACCTGATATGCTGGGGAAATCATCGCCCGCTGTTGGCACCCGATGAAGACTGCTGGGACCAGATAAGGGTCGGCGCAAGCGCGGTGCCTTTAAAAATTGCCCGGGGCTGGCTGGAGATTTATCACGGAGTGGACCGGGACAATCGCTACTGCCTTGGCGCGGTGCTTCTGGATGCCGACCGGCCGTGGAAAGTTATCGCAAGGGCGGAAAAACCTATTTTTGAGCCGCAGGCCGATTATGAGACGAGTGGTTTTTATGGAAATGTGATATTCACCTGCGGACTGCTCTTTGAACAGGACAAACTCAAAATTTATTACGGTGCCGCCGATACTGTTATTTGTTATGCAGAGCTGCCTGTGCAGGATGTACTTGAGGGTCTGAATTTGACGGATAGCGCTTAACATATAATCTCCTGTCTGCTATTCACGGCTTGTTTTAGAAACCGCCTTGCCATCTGCCGGCACTTTTTGTATTTTGACGCGTTATGAACAACGGACGTTCACAATCCAGCTCCGGGGTCGGAAGCGTATTTTCTATTCGCCGCTTGTATGGTTTTTTTGCCGCCCGCCCTTATAGCGTGATTATGTTTGGCGCCTTGTTTTGCACACTGGCCGTGAAATTCTTTCATTCCTGGCGTTACGACCTTGTCAATGAATACGTTGGCTGGGTTCTTGCCGACATCTCCGTGCTGCTGGGATTCGAAGTTATCCTGGCATTGGTCTGTTTTGGCTGGCCTCGAAAATTAGTTGTCCGCATAGCCACTATTTTTGCCGCTGTAATATGCACCTGGTCGGTTATGAATGCCGGATGGCTGATAAGGACGGGAAGACAAATCCTGCCCTCGAATCTTTTGTCTGTAATCCGTGATCCCTTAAACGTACTCCCCATGGTCGGCGTTAATCTCATAAAGATGCCCAAAGCTGCCGTAATCCTTCTTGGCCCAAGCGCCATCGCTCTTACCTTTTTCTTTTATATCTTAGCAAAGCCCATGCTGCCGTCTTATAACCAAAAGCGCTTTATCAAGAGAACCATTATTTGTATCATCATTATCCTGACCACCGTTTCGCTTCGCGATGTAGTTGTAAGGCGAACCTCACCACAAACAATTTCTGAAGGGATGCGTTACAATTGTCACTTAAAGGCGATAACAAGCCTGTTTTTCTCTGATTCCGGTCAACTGGCCAAAGATGATTTCAAAAATGCCAAGCGAAGAATACCCGCTTTTGACGAGGTACAAATTGCATTCTCACCGCGTAGGCAGCGTATAAACCATAATGTAGTTATTGTCATCCTTGAGGGTGTTCAATACAGATACACTTCGCTGGCAGAAACCCAGAGTAAACTAACACCTTTTCTTGCTGCTCTGGCTCAGCAGGGTGTCGAGTTTGTAAATACTCGTTCGACACTTACTCATACAACAAAGGCGTTATTTTCTTTATTGACCGGCCGGTTTCCTTCCGCCTCCCAGGACCTTACCGAGACAGTCCCCGTCGCAAAGCCCTATGCCGGCATCGCCACAATTCTAAAACAGAACTTGAATTTTCGAACTGCATTTTTTCAATCGGCCAAGGGCAGCTTCGAGGCCCGGCCCGGTTTGGTTTATAATCTCGGCTTCGATAAGTTCTGGGCCAGAGAAGATTTGAACGAACCTAACGCCTTTCTCGGTTATCTGGCATGTGATGAGTTTTCCATGTTAGGACCGATTACCGAATGGATAAAAACTGAGGAACGTCCTTTTTTGTTGACGATTCTTTGCTCGGTTACCCACGATCCCTACGAGGTCCCTGAGTGGTTTGCCGAGCCGGCCAAAGAGCCGGTGGAGCGCTATAGACAAACAATTTCTTACACCGATAAATTTTTAGCTGCACTGGACACTGAGCTTGCCAGGCTGGGTCTTGTGGAAGATACGGTTCTTTGTGTTGTCGGGGACCATGGCGAA
>JAOUFU010000333.1 GCA_029858035.1 Phycisphaerae bacterium | reverse complement strand
CCGCGGAATATTATATGTCTTCGCAAGTTTGTCTGCATTACCCGGCGTGGGTGAGGCAACGGCTACAACTTCGGCCTCATCAGGCATAATCCGAAAAGATTCAGCATGAATATCCGCCTCAAACTGCGAGCCAATGATTCCAACTTTAACCCTACCTTTATTCGACATAACTAATTGACCTCCTGATGCGCTACTGCTAATATCATATCCATTTATAATTTTACATTAATTACTTTTTGGCGCCGACCATGAAAAAGGCTTCGGGGCGTCTGCGAAAGGTAACTTGTCAAAACGTTTACCGCCGGCAGGCGTTTTCCCGAAAAATATCTTGTCGGCAAAGTCAACCAAAGTGCGCCAATCGTCCTTACTTTGAGAATGGCCGCCTTCACGATAATAGATTCCAAGCTTATCGCCGGCACCTAAAAAGTCGAATACCGGCTGGGCGCCGCGGTGAGATTGCTGTGTGCCGTAAGGATTGGCCCATAAATCGCCAAGCGCATCAACGGAAATCAGCGCTCGTGGAGCAACCAGGGCTTTTAGAAAATGCTGGTCGAACGGAAGCTTAGTCTCTTTACCGGCAAAATCTCTAAAACGCGGATGAAACCAATACGAAAACCTTCTCGGATTTGTTATCTGTTCCAATGACTCCGGTTTTTCACCTTCAAAACGATAACAGCCGGCTCCGCCACAGCCCGAGCCATTTGGGGCAACAAGAGCAATCCTCTCATCAAGGGCCCCTGCCAGCAGCGCCGTTTTACCGCCACGCGAATGGCCTGTAAAAGCTATTCGTTTCTTGTCTACGACATCTAAAGTCAGAAGGTAATCTATGACGCGCATACCTCCCCACGCCCACACGGCCAGCGTGGCCCAGTCGTAATCGGGGTAAGCTTGCTGTGCCGGTCCTACAGCGGCTTTTCTATCCGGTGCCAGGTCGGTGCGGTTATAGTCAGCAACAATATATCCACGCTTTACTATTTCCTCTGCTATGGGCACTTTAAAGATACCGCTGTCATTTTTCAGGATGACCGGGAATGGTCCCCTGCCTTTCGGAATAATAATACCGACATTTATCTTTATCTTCCTGCCGGGCCCCATGGAAAGAAGAATGTGTTTTTTGCTGGCACCGCCTTCATAAACAGTTTCAGATGATAATTCTTTAGCAGTAACATTTCCCGGTGCCGGCGGCATGTGACCATACTGATAGTACAGCATCATCGCTTTAATTTCCTCACGACGCTTTTTCCAGTCCGCCCTGCTTTTGACGCGTTTGCCATTATTCATCAGGAAAGGGTCCGGCAGTTTCCTGATATCAGGCAGCTCATCCACTGTAGGCATCTCCATAGCAGCGTCAAGATTGGTACTCGTGCAGGCAATCACACACAGCAAAGGCATAATTAGCACAAGGCCTTCTATCTGGTTTAATATTCCCTCAAAGAGCTGTCCAATCATAATTGTTCCTCCATACTCTTTCTGAAAAGTTCATTTGGCATTTGCTGTTCGACATTAATCCAGCTACACCGCTGACATTTTCCTGCATTACAATATCAAATCAAACTCATAAATACAACCGCCTTGTATCTTTTCTATCAACCGGTTTTAAAACACGATACACAGCATAATAAGCTGCGGTGGTTGACAATATTACCAAAATATGATATACTGATTTTGTTATATTTGTAGTCACTTATCGCATATAGATAGTAATTGAAGTGGTTTATTACAACTCTTTCCGGTCGGTGAGGGCTGGCATCTTTTGCGTGGAAGGGTTGATAAGATGGGTTATACTTATTGAAGGTGGTTGGAAACCTGCGATATGGTGTGAATACGGCCGGTGACAGGGGCGCACAGTGTGTGGTCGGCGGAAGGGTCAATGCTGGAAAATTGAAAGGTATTAGTCGAATGAAGATGCGAGTTTTCTCTGGGAGCATAGTTTTTGCTGTTGCTATCTTGCTTATTGCGGTGAATTGTGGTTATTCGGCGGGATGGGTAACCGGGCGAGGTAGGTTTAGAACGATTGCGGGGAGCTCTTTGGATGAGTACAAGGAGCTTTACGAATGGGATTTGTATCTGTCGCCTGCCGATAATTCGTGGATCGGTCCTTCGCGAAGGCTTGGTGCGCCTCCGGGACAACCTCCGACGGGAGACGGATATTACCGGATCGATAACGTTCCTGCGGGTTTGTACTCGATTTATGTTAGCCAACCTGACTTTTTCGCGTCTCCTAAGGTTGTGCCCAACGTCGAAGTTAAGGATGGCGAAGGTACGATTGTTAACGTCGAACTGGATGTGGATTACTCGACTTTTTATTTTCCCGGGACGTGGTCGGGATGGGAGTGGGACTGGTATCAGACTTTTAAGGCAACCGGGACCTCCGTTCGTGGGATTCAGTGGATAATGGCTGGTACGGAGTCTAACGGGCGGGTTGCGATTCTCGAAGATACGGGAGCCTCTCATGTGAAAGATTGGACGGAGATTGGGCATAAGAATAAGGGTAACCTCGGTTCGAATTCGGACCAGTGGGTGCGCTGGAATTCCGGTGATATTCCTTTGACGCCGGGGCAGACTTATGCGGTTTATATTCATGTCGATGGGGGTTGTGCTATTTACAAGCGCGACAGGGACGAGTACAGCTATGAATGGGGCAGGGCGTATCGCCGGGACAGCAGCAGTCCGATGCCCTACGACCTGAACATTACCGTGTTTGTGGACAAGAACAATCAACTTGTTACGCACACTATGGATGCGTCGAAAGATTTCGAATTGCATGGAGAATTGGCGTCTCAGCGTTGGGGTCAGTCATTTGTCGCTACGGGGGAAGGTCTTGCCGCCGTCGATGTTTTTATTAACAGCGGCAACGACAGCGACGATATGGATATAACGTGGAAGATTCTCGAAGGTGGTAGCGGGAGTGGCCAGATCGGTCCGACGAAGACTACGAAACGTGCTTACTTTACACCTCACAACCATCTTATGGGGGTGAGTTACAATCCTGGTGAGGTTCCACTTACTATCGGTAATACCTACATTATCGAACTGACGGATACGGAGGACTTCACGGCGTATGTTCATAAGAATCCGGATGACGAGTACGAAGACGGACAGGCTTTCCGGAACGGGGAGGCGACGCAATACGATCTTGCCATGACTATTATGGAATATGCACCGTCACAACAACCCAGGGATGCAGATATGGACAATGACGGGAAGGTGACCTTTACAGATTATTGTACACTTGCCAATGAATGGTCCCAGGGTGAATCACCAGCCGACATCTTCCCCCCCCCTTTTGGTGACGGCACTGTCGATTCCAACGACCTGGGCCTTTTCGTCGAAAAATGGCTGACAGCAACAACAATACCGCCACTGCCCGGCCAGGCGGGTATTCTATACCCACCCTGTGGCGGAGCAGGCATTTTGACAACCGCTGATTTGAGCTGGACTGGCGGCACTGATGCCACATCGCACGATGTGTACTTCGGCACGAGCAGTCCGGGTACGTTCCAGGGAAACCAGACTGCAGCTATATTTGATCCCGGCACAATGGCCCCGAGTACTATATACTACTGGCGTATCGACTCGGTCAACGGGTGGGGCAAAACCGAAGGACAGGTGTGGATTTTCTCAACAATGATGCCTCCACCACCATAAGCAGCTTGTAATAATCTTATGCAGACAAAACAATGTCACGAAAAAAGGTCCTGATATTTGTTCTGATTTTTTTAGCCCTGATTTGTCCTTGTTGCTATTGCGCTCAAGGGAGCAGGAATGGGAATTTAAGCGGTTCTCTTCCCGATGTAAAACACTCTCAGAACACGAGTACCGTGCCACTTTACGAAGTATTTGAGATTACCTTCAAACACGATAACAAATATGAAAATCCCTTCTTTGACGTCACTATCGATGTTATCTTTACATCTCCGTCGAAAAAGCAGATAAAAGTCGGCGGATTCCACTATGGCTGCTCGACCGGGCCAACAATCCACACACGCAAAGCCGGGACAGGCAGTGGAGAGCGCCGGCAGATAACTTACGACTTCGAGAAGCGTGATTTGTGGAAGGCCCGATTTGCCCCCTCAGAAATCGGTAAATGGAAATACCGCTTCATTTTCGCAAATACAAAAGGACAAAAGAGTTCCGGGAAAGGCAGCTTTCTCTGCGTTAAAGGTCGAAGACCCAACAAAGGATTTGTCCGCCTCCATCCAGCGAATCCTTTTCGATTCGTGTTTGATGATGGAAGTCCATATTTCCCAATCGGGCTTCAGGACTGCTGGGGCGATAATTCAGGCACGGGGTCGATCCTTGACCAGTGCTCTATGGAGGGGCCTTTCCGCACGGACCTAAAAGACCCGCCACCACTGCCGCCCGGCCCGATGTTCGTACGTGGGCCATCGACTAATCCACAAAATGCCGATGTTTTCTTCCGGCATTTCTCACAGTGTGGATTTAACCTTTATCGCTTCTCACAACAGAATTGTTCATATCCGCTCTATCGCGACCTGGACAATTATCTCGTCCAGGAAGGCATTATGACAGATGAGCTGCTTTGCTATGCCCGGAAATATGACTTTAGCATTGTTCACGGAATTTTCGGTTTTGGAAAGGTCTTTAATGATGAACCAGACAATGATGAAGCCATGTCGAAAGTGAAAAGATTTATCAAATACAGTGTTGACCGATGGGGAGCCTATATAGACTTCTGGGAATTTCTTAACGAGCAAAATGCGGACGACCGCTGGTATGAAATCATGATTCCATATCTGAAGTCTATTGATCCATACCATCACCCCATCACCACGAGCTGGGAACGGCCACAATTGAATGGTATCGAAATCAACGCCCCACATTGGTATCAAAGGGAGAATGAACTCGAATCCGATACAGTCACCGTCTCAAGAGCAAGAAACTGGAAGAAACACAATAAGCCGGTTGTCGTTGGTGAACAGGGTAATCACGTTGACAGGCAAAAGCGGCCTCCTGGAGTTGGCGGCGTATGGGATGACCGCTCCGCGCTGCGGATGCGTATTCGAAACTGGACGGCTCTTTTCCAGGAGATTGCTTTTATTTTCTGGAACACAAGCTATGCCAGAGACGGCCACTTCATGAACATTTGGCTCGGTCCCAAAGAACGAGAATATGTAAGAGCAATGCAGGATTTTGCATATCGCCTCGACAAGAATGTTCGCATGGCCGCTGTTAAAGTCTCCCATCCGCAT
>JAOUFU010000016.1 GCA_029858035.1 Phycisphaerae bacterium | reverse complement strand
GCCACACTTTTCGAGGCCGCGGGCCAGGCAGGGATAATTATGAATACCGCCTGCGGGGGCAGAGGTATCTGCGAAAAATGTGAAGCTATTCTTGAGCCGGATGGAGAGAAAGTCCTGGCCTGCCAGTATCGGATTGAAAGAGACCTTGTTGTAACGATACCGGTCAGTTCCAGGTTCTTCGAGCAGAAAATCCTGGCTGAAGGTATCGAAACCGCCGGGATCCAGCCTGACATATATGAAAAGTATCTGAAGATTCAGCCCAAAGAGCAGATTCTGGGGGTAGCGGTAGATATCGGCACAACGACGGTTGTCGCCCGGCTAATCGATATGCAGGATGGGCGTTGCCTTGCGACCGAGGCCGCCCTGAATCCGCAAACCAGATATGGTGACGACGTAGTCAGTAGAATCGCCTACGCAGATACGGATAACAAGTTGGGCGAACTGCAAACAAAAATTATAGACTGTGTAAATGAGTTGATTACCCGGCTTTGCAAACAAGCCAACATCGACAGCAACCAGATTTTCGAAGTCTGCGCCGTCGGCAACACGACAATGAACCATATCTTTCTAAAGCTGCCGGTCAGGCAGCTTGGCCAGGCGCCTTATAAGGCATACTCTCTCGATGCCAAAGACACAGCCGCCGATGAATCGGGTTTGCAGATAAATTCGGCAGGCAATATCCATACGGTCGAGAATATTGCCGGCTTCGTCGGCTCGGACACCACCGCCGTGGCGCTTGCTACCGGTATCGATGCAGCCGAGAAGATGACATTAGCGGTTGATATTGGGACAAACGGCGAACTGGTGCTGGGCACGGCTGAGAAGCTTTACGCGGCAAGCTGCGCGGCCGGGCCGGCGCTGGAAGGGGCGAGGATAAGCTGCGGCAGCAGGGCGGTGGAGGGGGCGATTGAAGCCGTCGTTGTAAATGAAGATGATATTGTTCTTGATGTGATAGGAAGCAGCCCGGCGCATTCTATTTGCGGCAGCGGTTTGATTGATGCAGTAGCGGTCCTATTGAATCTCGGTATCGTTGATGCGACAGGACGGTTTGTTGAAGCCGCCTCTCTGGAGGATAAACTTTCGCCGGCTCTTCTTTCTCGAATTATCGAGAAAGATAAACAGCCTGCCTTTGTGCTTGACGATTCTCAAAATGTAATTCTCACACAGGCCGATATCAGACAGGTCCAGTTGGCCAAGGCGGCCATTCGGGCCGGCATCATTCTCCTGGAGCAAAAGCTCGGCATCTCCGATAGTGACATCGAGCGGATTTTCTTAGCGGGGGCGTTCGGCAATTACATACGCGCTGAAAGCGCGTTGCGATTGAAGCTGCTGCCCGACGTGCCTACTGAGCGGATTCGTTTCGTCGGCAACGCCGCGAGCAGCGGCGCACAGATGATACTATTATCCCGGCACTGCCGGGAAAAGGCCGGGCAGTTGGCCCGAAAGATTGAATACCTTGAAATCGCCCACCAGCCGGAATTCGAAGAAGTTTTTGCTAACTCGATGTCTTTTTAAGGCAAAGGTGTCCAAGGGAGAAAATGGAGGGAAATTCATATCTCGCATAAGCACGAAATACTAAGCTCTAAATCCTAAACAATTTCAAATTACTGAAATATAAAGATATATAACAATCCATCCTATATATGTATGACCGAGCATTGGCACACTTAGAAATTCTGCAAACTGTTCTGGAGGAATATCTTTGCCTTTATTTCATCGAAATAGTACAATAGATGATATACATGCGGGACGTTCTATATTTTAAAGGAGTTGTTGAAGATGAAAGGCTTAAAGATCAGTCCCTTTCACATAGTGCTTCTTTTGATGCCGATTGTACCATTGATCGTTAGTCTTTCCGGGAACGAAGCAGATACCATAGGATCGATAGTATTAATTGTTTGTTTCTTTGTCGGATACTTATTACTCAACCGCTTCAAGTTCACCAGACTAAAGCTGCTTATATTCCTCAATCTTGCTGCTGCCATACCTTGTATCATAATTTATGGTCTTTTCGTATATCGGAAGTGTTTACTCCAATTTGTATCAATGGGTTTGGTGGTTTTTCTCTTAGTAATGATCCTCTTCGATATCGAAGGTTTTTTTAAATATGGTCGAAAGGCACTTATACCCCTCACAATTGCAGTGCTGGGCATTGGGGCTACATTTGCCTCGGGCCTTATAGGTGGGCATGTCAGACGACACGTTTTTCAGAAACGCTTGCCCCAATATGAAGAAGTTGTCAGAATGATCGAGAACGGCGATCTTGAGATATCTGACCGTAGATATTCACGGTTAAGATTACCCAAACAGTACAAGCACCTTGCTTACTGCGTCATTGTTATTCGACACGAAACTGGAGCTTTAGAACTGAGATTTTCGTGGGGAAGTGGCTATCCTATGAGGCATACTGATTACGTATATTGCTCCGATGGGAAACCTCCTGAGATAGGATGGAGCAAAGGATACGAAGTAGCCGAAAAATGGTTCATAATAAGTTACTAATTCCTTGCTGAGTCTTACTATATATCATTCAACTACTAAAAAAATTACTATTAATAATATGTAAGTGAGAAACTCACGGCTTTATAAAGGCTGAAAGATGAGCGAAGAAGAGAAAAAAGGAATGGAACTTCGTATCTCGTGAAGCGTGAAGCGTATCTCGCATAAGCACGAAATACGAATATCGAAATCCTAAGCAAATTCGAATGTTCAAATTTTCAAATGATCAAAATGGATTCCCGCCTTCGCGGAAATGACAGGTTTTTCGGTATGCAGTCGCACTCTGCAACACTACATTAACTGCGAAACAGTCTATAGTACTCTGGCTGGCTGGGGATGCGGGAGGAATTCGCTTGACTGGGAGCGGGTTTCTGGCATACAATTAACGAGAGAGACTACAGGTTTAATAGAATTATGAACCGGAAACAGGAAATTATTCTTTGGGTGGGTTTGATTGTCATTCAGTTGATGATAGTCTTTCCGCCGGTAGGGCGGTCACAGGGGGATTCAGAAAATGTTGGAGGCCCGCCTGATAGCTCTATCGTGACCGGCTGGACACAACACTTCGGTATTATCACTCACGATTATAAAAATATCAGGTTCGTCATGCTTGCTGCACAGTTGATTATTGTCGCTGCGGTAACCGGCGGCTTTATCTACACCTTTCGGATAATGGAGCGAGAAGAAGACGGGCACTAATAGAATCCAGGCGGGGGGAAATTAAGCTGTCAGGTATTGGTGTCCCGAGTCATCAGCGGCAGTGAAATCTTCCATTTGATTGCAGACAGGCGTAAGCCGAGCGTTACGATGATTGATGCGATAACAGCCAATTCCCGGACATGTATTTTAGTGATAGTGAACGTTAGTACGATTGCGCCGCACAGCGAAGCCGTGGCGTAGATTTCTTTTCGCAGGATGAGCGGGATTTCTCCCGATAATACGTCTCTAATCATACCGCCCACGACACCGGTCACTACTCCCATAACAACGGCAATGCCTGCCGGCATATCCAGGGCAAGGGCTTTTTCAGCTCCGAGCACCGTGAACACGGCCAAGCCGACAGCATCCGCTACGGCCAGTAACATCGGCGGAAGGCTAAACAATCGAACCGTAAAAAACGTTGCGACCGCAGCCGCTACGGCCACGATAAGGTAGGTTTGATCTGTTACCCAGAATACGGGGCCGGTATCGAGGACCATATCTCGGAGCGTGCCGCCTCCCAGGGCGGTGACAGCCGCCAATACAACAACGCCGAAAAGATCCATACGTCTTCTACCTGCGGCCAATGCCCCGCTTATTGCGAAAACGGCAACACCAAAGATATCCAAAATATGAAGCAGAATTTGCATTTTGTGGTTATGTCAATCCAATGGCCGCGTAACAGTGGCGTGTCTAAACCGCCTATCGAAACACATATACTATCCGCAAAAGCAAAACGCTCGTCAATAGAATAATGCCAATCTCAGCGTATAGGGGATTTACCTATAACAATTAAGGTAATTCCCCTACGAAGGAAAAAGGTTCAGAGCCGATTTACAAAGATTGGCTTTCTGCTTATATTAGATAATAATCAGTTAGAGGCAGAGTTGCCGGCCTTTCTTGTGAGGCGTTTTTTGGCAGCCGCGGCGGTAGCATTTACAGAGACTAAAGCAACAGAGTGGGGCGTGACGTATATGGGCTTTCCTGTTTAAGGGAGTAATGTTAAGGACTATAGGGGATTTAACAATCGCAGGGGGGCGAGGATGGAGCTTTTTGTGAAAAAGATGAATGATACCGGATTATTCTTGCTTATTTATGAACAATTTATGGTAAAATAATAATAAGATATCTGAGCATCCTGTTATAATAATAGAAGCATATTTACAGGGTTGGGTTTATCTCGCTTTCTCCTCTCCCTCCGCACCCAGCCCTGTTTTTTATTGCGCGGACAATCACTCGTTGTAGTTTTATATCTGAAATAGGTGCAATTTGCGGAAGATGGGATCGCGGATTTTGCCCTACACGCCGATCCCGAGGAGGCAGAAACTCCAAAGCCAATAGATGACGAGTGCGATGTGGGCCGCGACGAGAGTGAGAGTGCGGCGCAGGCGTATCGCTAATAAGCACAGCCCAATTGTTAGGGCGGTAATAATCAGAGAAACCAAAGCCATGTCGAGATCGCGCTTCGCGAGGAAACGGAAGCCATAGTAGGGGGGTGCGGTCGGGGCCATCCAAATCACCATTGCCCGGGCGTGGAAACAGCCCATCCAGCAAAGAAGTGCAAGCGCCCATTGCAGAGAAAAGTTCACAGCCAAACTGATAACAACCTTTCGTCTGGTAATCATAATCGGCCTTTACTTTCCATGAAGCCGCTTGATACCGCCGAACAAGGCCAGCACAACAACGCCCCATATAAGACTATTAAAGAGGAAAGTCGGGACTTTAATCACCCACGGCCAATACTCACTTAAGTCTGTTACAATAAAAGGCGTAAGAACCGGCACAGCCAATACAAAAAACAGACCATGGGCACACTTTTCCCAGAGGGCTGTGTGAACATTCGGATTGTAGTTGAACCAGTAGTACTGAAATAAAACCACAGTCAAAAGGAAATGAAAAGGCACGAACAAAAACAGAAAAATCATCTTATTCTTCATTTATAGCGCCCTCAATTAAAATCCGGCGACTCGTCGCTCGTCCCAAGCCCGCCGGTTACTCCGGCTCAAGTTGTTATCAGTATAACCGCTCTGAAATAGGAAATCAAGCCGGAAGAAAAAATACTATTCCCTGAAACAGAACACGTAAAACGGCCTTATCTCGCATATTATCAGCAGCACCACGAACCACCAGATACCGACATCCATTATGTCAGGTATGAGTTTGGCTATTATAAGGGCCAAAAACATTGCCGTGACCTGAGCCAGTTTTACATCGATAATCAGGCCAATCCTGCCATATTCTTCGGCCACGCAATGAAACCGACGCCGCAAAGGCATACGACCGTGCTGCAAGAAACTTTTTCTGCAAATTCGCATCCCTGAATTTCGAGTCTCAGGAACCCTAAATTCTCAATCTTGAGAATTCAAAAATAATCCGGGCCAAAAGCGGCAATATTCGCCCTGGAATTCCTCTTCGAGGTACGCTTCACGTTTCACGAGCAGTGAATTTGCTGCCGGGTCGAACCGCTGTGAGTTGAAAAAAAAATTTATTTTTCTTTTTTTTTATCTTTACTTACGAACAATTTATGGTACAATGTATTATAACATTTGGAGACTGTTGATAAACTTGTTTGGAAGTCATTTTGCAGGGTTGGGGTTATCTCGCTTTCTCCTCTCCCTCCGCCCCCAACCCTGTTTTTTTATGCGCAAACTGACCAATCAACCAATTCTCTAACCTGCTGATCCTATGATTCACTATTCACCAACGACTAATAACAGACAACTAAGCCGTTTGACGGCAATTGTGGATTTGGGTCAAGTTTTGTTAATGTTGGAGGTTGCTGCAGGCGGACCTCATTGGCTCGTCAGGCCGTGCCGGCAAACACAATCATTGACCAGCCTACTATATTAATTGCTGCGTGAAATGCTGTGGTATACAGAAGCGCCGAACAGAAATTACGGTTGGCGAAATGGGCATAGCAATAGGCCAGGGAAAGGCCGGTAACAAGTGACGGCAAAACTGCCGCCAGCATGGGGTGTAATAGCACCATCAGCAGCGCAGATATAATAATAAACAACCAGGGGCGGGCGGGAAGTTTCCCTTTTTTTCTGTGAATGACGGAAAGAACAAAAAATGGAAGTGAACATTCCAGGAGTGTCTCAAGTAACGGGGAAATGATTACGATACCGGCGAACAACACTATCGGATTCATTTCCTGGAGCTTCGACAGACTCGCATCCGAAATCTGAGCATCAGTGAAGAAAAATTTCGAAGCAATCATATAGGGTACAATAAGGCACCATCGCACAATGTAGATAATGCCCACGAACTGCCACCCGCCCTTTGAATCCAGCCGGTCAAGCCATTTGGTCATCCGAAGCTCCATTTTAGGCCACCTGTCATTTATTCCACTTTACCTGGTTATTACTATATACCAACATATAATTTCAAACAACTTTAGCACAACTAACAACAAGATTCTATATTTAAGATGTAGGTCAGCCGGATATCGTTGACAGGAATTATGTTTAGTAAAAAACCACCAGTTTTTACTGGTGGTTCTTTACTTAGAATTGAATTTTCAGGAAAGATTCGTTATCCTTGTAAACAGCAACCGGGTATTTTTTGCCGGTGACACTGTTACCTTCTGTCATCTTTATGCCTTTTAAGGGTGAAGTCAAGCTCTTTAATGGACGGATATCGAGTATGTTTTGGAGAACAATGAAATGAAGCGTGTACTGTTATACCCAGTGATGATTTTGGCGGCGATTTGGTTTACCGGTTGTACGGTAGTTGTACATGAGGAGAGAAGGCACCCTCGGAAGCCCGACGTGATTTGTGTTCCCGCGGACGTGGTCATTGAAGAGATAAATGCGGCAGGCAAACTATCTTTCGAGCCGCACAGACGGGATGCCTACATGCGAATTGCAAAGCGTCCCAACCTCCACGATGCGGCGCAGGAGCATCTGGTGAACTCCGTCTTTAACAACATGTCGTTTGAGCCTTGGAAGCGTGACGTGCTGATGGCGCTTATCTCAAATCCATGCTTCAGTCCTGCGGGCCGGCAGACGATTCTTACGCAGTTGGACAGGCTTTCCTTCGAACCCTACAGGAGAGATATCCTTGAAGCGATAAGCCGCCGTTAGCCCTGCGCCCTCCAACACCCTGCTTGCGGGCAAGATTCGTATGCAGTGCTCACTCTAAACAGCTTTACTGCTTTTCCGGCGAGTAGTTAAACGAGCCGCGACTCGTCCCTCATCTCTCGTGGTTAGACGCTGGTCGTTAGTATTTAAGCGGGGTTAGAGGTCGAGGTTTTTGCTTTTGAGATTTTCATACCAGAGATTCAGGCCGGCCGCTTTCTTCGTGTACTCAATATATATAGCACGGGCACATGCAAGAGGAACAAAGCCCATTAAATCACCCATTATCAAATAAAATACCCACAACATATTCTTAGGTAAAAAGTAAGGGATGATCAACGTTAGGGGGAAAAGGACGCTGGCATTGATGACGATGCCTGCTGAGGCATACTTGACTACTTCAATCTTCGCCTCCACAATCTGCTTGAGCTGTGATACCAGCTCGTGGAAACAATCCGCCAGTTTGCCGCTTACTTCATAAGGGTGGATGACTGAAGCCATCCCTCCGGGAACGAAAGGGACCGACTGCAAAGCGGCGGCAAAGCTCTGGCCCTTATCAATTTGGTCGACAGAGGCCAGCATCTGTTTGCGTAAATACCTGTTATCGATGGCCGAAAGTGAATACAGAAACATCTCCCGTACATTGAGAGTGCTGTCATAGGCGATTTCGAGGCAAACAAAAAACTGCATTAAAGACAACTGTATTGTCCACGTCCCTAAAAAGGGAAGTTTTGCGATTAGCCAATCCCTGTAGTATCTGAAGGTCTCCGAGTAGATGGGCAGCAGAAAGACAGCCGCGAGTATTGTCAAGGCCAGGAACTGGGATTGGCCGAGGAATATCCACTTAAATACGGCCCTGATTAGAAGTGCGCCAAGGACAAAGTGCCAGCATCGCTGCAGGCGATAGATTACAGGTGCAATCTGGTGCATGAAGCCGGCGGCGTCCCGCAGGGCCTTGGGCCATTTTCCGGTTTGCTGGCCGCAGTTAAAAAGGGCCAGATAAAATTGCGGCAGATCATATCGGGCAAGCTGCTCGCTGTCACCAACACCGAGGAAAACTTCTTTTAGGTCGACTGCCAATCTGCGATTTACGGGGCTGGCCAGATGTTTGCCGGCAATATCGAAGGCTTTATCGAACATCAGACCGTCATTGAGCATTTTGCCGAGATTGTCGGTAAAAACAGAAAGCTCAAGCCAGTTTCTGATCTTATACTTCAGATGACCATCTCCCAAAAGCCAGGTCTTTTTCCAGTCGAGTCTATATTATAGTATAGTCTGCATTTGGTTCAACTATGCAAAAAATCAGTATTTAGCCGCTTTTCTTATGCCTTCCGAGATACGCTTTCCAAGAAGCGCAGCCAAAAAGCTTGAATTTTCAGGACAAAACTGATATTCTGCTGGAAATGATGTTTAGACAATACGTGTTTGGTTCAAAAAAAAGAACGTAACAAAAATTTCGGGTAAAGATTTCAGGAGGCAAAAATGAATTCGAAAAGGTTTGTAGCATGGATAATTATTGTAGTAATGATCCTCCAGATGTCCCCTTCAATGGACACCGCGGCCTGGGCGCGTAGTTCCTCCGGGCCGGCCAGGGAAGTGGACAACGTGGCGCCTCCCGGTTTCAAGTCGCTTTTTAACGGCCGGGACTTCACAGGATGGAAGGTGCCCGAAGGCGACGGCGGGCACTGGAAAATCGTTGACGGAGTGATAGACTACGACGCGCAAAGCGAGGCGAAGGGTGATAAGAGCCTCTGGGGCGTAGAGAAGTTCGGCGATTTCGTACTGAGAGTCGACTGGAGGATAAAGGAAACACCTTATATCAATCCGAATGTTCCCTATATCCTTCCCGACGGCACGCACGCACGGGATATTAAGGGCAATGAAATGCGGATGGCGCTTCCCGATTCGGATTCAGGAGTTTTCCTCCGCGGGGCGGGCAAGAACCAGGTGAACATCTGGTGCTGGCCAATCGGCTCCGGCGAGTTTTACGGTTACAGGACGGACGCAAAGCAGCCGGCACATATCCGCGCCGGGGTCACGCCTCGAACTCAGGCGGACAAGCCAGTCGGGCAGTGGAACCGTTTCGAGATAACGATGCGGGGAGACCGGGTGACGGTTGTGCTCAACGGCAAGAAAGTCATCGATAACGCTCAACTGCCCGGCATCGCCGCGACGGGCCCCATAGCATTCCAGCATCATGGCGGCAAAAGTAACGGCAAATGGGTCAGCCCGCCGGCTCTGTTGCAATTTAAGAACATCTTCATAAAAGAGCTGTGAGGCCGCCGGCAAGAGCAGTTTGTGCACAGGGAGTTGTTGCTGCCGAAGGCACAAAGATAAACAGGCGGCTAAATAAGAGAGGCTATTTGCCGAAGAAAAACAGGCAGAATATATAGACGAAATAAATGACCACCAGAACGGAGCCGGCGAGCCGGCTGATAGTCCGCCTTCCGACCAATGCAAATACTGCAAAGGCGGCGCTGACGGCAATCATTATCCAGTAGTCGCTTCCCGCCGCGAGCCTTTTCGCAACTTCAAACGGGCGGATCGTCCCCGCGGCCCCGGTTACCAGCAACGTGTTGAAGATGTTGGAGCCGACGAGGTTGCCGATGGAGATGTCGTGCTGTGCCTTGATAGATGCCACGATGCAGGTAGCAAGCTCGGGCAGGGAGGTCCCGAGGGCGACGATAGTCAAACCGATGACCGCTTCACTGAGGCCGATTTGCTTGCCGATTACCACGGCGCCGCGTACGGTCATCTCCGCCCCGAGAGCCAGGCCGGCCAGGCCGATGAGGACGAAGATGATGTGTTTTGTGCCGTGATGCTCTATTGTCCCCATGTTATTGTTTTTCTGTACCGCGGCATCCCGTTTGGCTGCACGAACGGTCATGAAAATTAAAGCGAAAAAGACAACCAGCAGGCCGATAGCTTCCGTGCGCGACAGAGAGAGATTGCGCAGCACAGGCCAAAGCATCAGCGCAACTATCAACATCGCCGGTATCTCACGGCGCAGGGTTTGCCTTTGTATACTTATGGGCCGAATCAGGGCGGCCAGACCGCCGACAAGGGCCAGATTTGCGATGTTGGAGCCGTAAACGTTGCCGACGGCTATATCGCCGGCACCACGAACAGCGGCTGCGATGCTGGCCGCCACTTCGGGCGCTGATGTACCCATCGCGATAATCGTCAGGCCGATGATAAGCGGGCTAACGCCAAACTGCTTCGCCAGGCTAACAGCGCCGGCCACCAGCAGGTCGGCAGACTTCCACAGTACCGCCAGGCCCACAACCAAAAGTAAACATGCCCAGATGATATTCATTTATTCAGCTTCTTATCGATTAGATTCTATCTTTGTATTATTCTATCGTGCGAGCAACAATATGCGAAACCGCCGTCCACGTCAAAGAAAAAACCGTGCGGACTATCACGCGATCAGGATTCTTAGCACCGATTTTAGTTGTGGATTTGTAATGTTTGCCCCCGTGAAAACGTGCTTGCAGAGTATTTGTCCACGTCCTCCGGGCGGGAGTGCTTACGCCGGGTATGTTTTTTTGTTTTAATCGTCTGTTGCCCGATTACCGCAAGCCGTTTTTCGGCAGGTAAAAATCCCCCGGTCCAAGTCCAACTCCACCGGGATACGGAACACTGCCGTCGGGAGTTGTTGATACCTTCATAGGCACTACTTCCGATGCCTTGAAGCTTTCCACATGGCCGTCGTTGTAGCCGGCGTGCAGCTTCACATCGATTGTATTCAAATTGACCCGCTCGGACTTCAAACGAGACCAATAAGCTGACGAAACTTCAGTTCCCGGCGTAAAGCTTGCGCCCGTAAATGGTTCACAACTGCCGTAAGCATTCGGGCTTCGGTGATGGTCGTAGCCGAAATAATCACTTACGAGCAATTTGCTCTGCCCCGGCTCACCCAACGCATTCCGCGGTCCTCTAAAGGGAGCTGCATGGTCGGGCAGAAAACCCACATAATTGTAGTAAAAACAATAAGCCCCAAAAACCGGATCAGATGGAAATGACGTCTCAGGATTGTCCCAGTCATCACCGGTATCCCACGCATCCTGGAGGTATTCGTATTTTCTGGGGGCGTTTGGACAAAACATGATGCTCGCATCCTCAATATAGCTGTGCAGGTAGGCGCTCATCGAACGATATGTATGCGAAGGACGCGGCTTGCAGGCGGTCATCATCGTTGCCTCCTGCCAATGCCAGTCGCTTCCAAATGTTATAGTGGCCACCGATTCCGGATAACCGGCATCATTGTCCGTAGCATATAGGCTCAGCGCGTTTACAATATGCCGTTGGTTTACTCTGCAGAGTACCATACCGGCTTGCCGCCTGGCTGTAGCCAGTACCGGTATCAAAATACCCATCAGCACCGAAACGATGGAGATAGCCACCAGAAGTTCAATTAGGGTAAATCCCCGAGTTTCGCTGCTTTTCCTGCCAAAAATGTAACCTTTAAATTTGATACGTTTCTCCCACACAACTTATCGACCTTTTTTCATGTTCCCGCAAAAATCTTAATCTGTTCAAATAATACTATCCTGGCAATTAATCGTCAATCCTTTTTTCATTGCGCACACATTTAGGGCACAGCTTTGGGCATTCTATACAAAGCTTGACCCACATATTCGTTATTATCAAGCCGGTTCGAACTCTACCCAAAACCGGTCTTACCATTCACCCCAGACTGTTACTTGCAGCCAAGACTTAGCTAAAGCCGCTAAATCTATCTTATTCACCACACCATCACGGTTCTGGTCACCCGGTTGTTCAGGTGCTGTCGCTTGCCAATCCTGTGCCTGATACGCAAAATCCAAATAATTGACGATTCCATCGTTATTCAGGTCGGCCGGAAGCGCCCAGCCGTGCGGGGGCATACTGGCCTGACCCGTTCCACCGAAAGCTCCCATGTTGATACGAAGGTTAATGCCCCATGTGTTGTCCGGGTCACGAGGTACACTCATTAATTCATCACCCAAGTCTGAAGCCGGATTACCTGCATCTACACAACGGCTGGTAGCATAATCATAGGTCCATGATTTACCCTCCGTATTCCAGCGCCAGCCTTCGCTTCTCAAATGGTAGTCGCCCTCGATTAATGTCATCTCATCCATTATCCAGTATCCCAGCCGAATAAAACAAGGATTTGTGTCAATATTACCCGGCCCCCGGTTGACACTGCCCTCGCCTGTAATTCCTTCCAAACCGCCCTGCAGGTTACAATACGAAATATTCAGGGTCTCTGAGCTACCAACGCCAAGTTGAGAGCCGTAATTATTGTAGATAATGCAATTTTCTATTGTCGCAGTGCCGACACTCACACCCGAAATATTGTTAGTTATCGTGCAGTTTTTAATCAATCCGTTGCATCCGAAAACAACGGGATATACGCCACAGTAGGAAAAGGTAGTGTTATCCGTTATCAGGCAGTTGCTGATTGTGCCATCGCAGTCTCTTATAACCGTGGCGCCGCACGGGCCATTACCGCTAATATTACAATGACTAATCGTGGCATGTGTATGATTGCCGCCGTATATAGCACCTTCAATGCTGCTAATTCTAAAACCTGTAAATTTACAATTCGGACCTTCAGTCCCGCTAAACTGCACATAGCCTCTAACAATGGTATTGTCAACTATATCCCAATCAGTTGGGTCTTCACTTGTCAGAGTGATATTTTTGCTGAGAAAATCGATACAGTTACTATTCCCTGGTTCGGAATAAGAACCCTGTCGGACTAACACCGTATAACCATCTACCGCCAAATCGACGGCTTCCTGGATAGTGTCGAACGGATGGGCCTCGGTTCCATTCTCAAGAGGGTCGCTGACCTGTGGGTCGCCCGGCCCCGGATCGTTCGGTGAATCATCATCGACATATATGGGACCCCAGAACTCATAAGCACCCATATCGATTCTGCCGCCGATTACACGAGGATTACCATCAATATCTGTTTCATTCGGTTCGGCTACGTAATCAGGGTCTCCTGTATCGATACATGGTGAACCGTAAGACAAACGAAGGTTGTCGTCCTCTGTGCCAAACACGTTATCCGCCCCGTCCGGATCCACAAAGCATGGAATGGCATCGATGTTGCCCTCCCCCCAGATCAGGGTACATCCATCCGGTACGTCAAGTCCTTCTAATCCATTTTCAATATCGCAATAACTGACGGTAAGTCTTGAACTGTAGTGCGCACCCGTTGTGGCTATTTGGCTTCCGGTCTGTGCAGTATTGTCCCAAAAAATGCTGTTTATAGTAGTTGTATCGCATTCGATCCCGCTGGAGATTGCTCCGCCGTAACTGGCAGAGTTACCCACGAACGTACAGTTGATAGACTTTGAAGTGTTCATTGCATTAGCTAAAGCACCACCTAAAACCTGAGCATGATTATTGGCCAACAGACAGTTAGTCAGTGTAATATCCCCGTCGGTATAGATTGCGGCACCTGCATACTCGGCTTGATTGCACACCAAGATGCACTCTGATAGTATTAATGATTCGTAAATATTATAGATAGCCCCGCCGCGTTCGGCAGAGCCATTGCGAAACTCACAACGGATAATGTTAGATTCTCCACCAAAGCCTTTGTGTAATATTGCACCCCCTTCTGAGGCGGCTGTGTTATTCTCAAACACACAATCGGTAAATGTACCGCTGAAGTCACCGCTGATGCAGATAGCACCTCCATTTGCTGCAAAGTTTTCGGCGAAATTGCAGTTAGTCACCCTCGAATTACTGTCGTAGTTGTACATGCCCCCTCCGGCGAAAGCTGCAACGTTCTCAATGAATTCACACTCCCTCAATTCCGACTCGCTGCGACTATTGTACATTCCACCACCAAAATCGTCGGCCCTGTTGCCACGAAACGTACAGCCAGTCAGGCTCAGACTGCTTTCATCATTGTATATCGCACCGCCGCAGGAGTAATCTGCCCGGTTATCGATGAACGAACAATCCAAAAGCGTGGGATTGCTGTTATAGTTGGCCATCGCACCGCCAAAATACTCACTGTCAAAACCGGTCGTGACGTTAGCCTTGAAAACGCAGTTTGTTAATAAGGGATTGCTGTTAATATTACATACTCCGGCGCCGGCACAGGATGCATCGGGGCCAAAGGCCACGTTGTCTTCGAACAGGCAGTTGCGAAATGTCGGGCTTCCATCGCGGTTGAAAACGGCAGCGCCCGAGGTTTCCGGCAGATAAATATCTGTCGATTCGAGGCTGGGATTCCCGTCATCAAAACCGCTCTCGCCATCGATCTGGCCATACCATGTCCAGGTTGTGTTTTTTCGGAAAGTACAGTTAATTACTGTCGGACTTCCGGAATCGTTATACATCCCGGCCCCAGAGCTAAGAAAAATGTCATTGCTGTCGTAAGACATAGGACCGCTGGCACAGCCGCCGGTTATGATAAATCCGTCCAGTATAGCCGCACTGTTAGTCCCGCTTGCTGTTACCACATGATAGCTGTTATCGACAAAAGACGGCTCCCGCCATATATCCCAGGCATCGTTGACATCTATATCGTTGCCATCAAGGTCACCGCTCAGGATGGTCCGGAACATTTCGATGTCCCGCTCATTTGGATCCACCGGAGCAAAATCGGGCGCACCTATGCCGGCATAGCCTCCTTTAATAACGACTCCATTTTTGAGCTGGAACGTGTCCGCTCGGCTGGGCGGCGCCGTACTGTAGGTATTCAAGTGGGGTTTGTAGATACCCTGGGCTACCCGTATTTCCGCGGGTGGTATGGCGTTGAACAGGGCGTCCTGAAGGTAGTTATACGCCGTGGCCCAACTCCCGCCATCACCACCGGCAGGAGCGTCCGCATCGACATACAAGATATGAATGCCTTGGAATTCATAGGCGCCCATGTCGACAATCACGTCTATAATGCGCGGGTCACCATCGAGGTCGGTGAGCAGCGAAGGCGGCACGGCTGAGTTATCACCTGCATTCACACACGGCGAATCGGGCAGAAGATGATAGTCGTTGTTTTCGGGATCGATAAACCCGGGATCGACGTTAATATTGCCCTGACCCGGCCAGCCGCCCTGTACATCACTATAGTTTATGGTTATATCCCAGTGGATATCATTCCATATTTCATTTCCAATATCCCATAAGATACAGTTTGTTGTGTAAACATTACCTTGTTTCTTATAAATAAAACAGTTGGTATCGCAAGCCATCGCACTTCCGTTTGTGGCCCAATTTCCATTAAGGGTACAGTTAATTAATTTTACTGTGTTTCCGCTCCACTCTCTTATGGAGGCATAGTTAAAAATTGCTCCACCGTAGTAGACCGCCATATTCCCACTAAAAACGCAACCAGTTACAACTGGGTCGCATTCGCTATTCATCATCCCACCACCGTAGCAGGAAGAATTTGCATTGAAGACGCAATGTTTCAGAATCGGATTTCCCTTTTGATTATACATACCACCACCGCTCCACGATGTTAAGTTCCCAATAAACATACATTTTAACACTGTAGGATTATTCTGGAAATTGCACACTCCACCGCCACTTCCTGCTGAGTTTCCGATGAAAGTGCAGTTAGTCAATGACGGACTACTATTATCGTAGCTGCACACTCCTCCACCCCACTTAGAATTGTTACTTATGAACGCACAGTCGATTAATGTTGGGCTTCCGCCATTGTATATTCCACCACCGTACCAACCAGCTGAGTTCTCGTTGAATGTACATCGAGTAATGGCAGCCTTACCACCCCGATAATACAGCCCACCGCCTTCACCTGCATTTTCTATATCTATAGAAAGATTCTTGTTGAAGGTACAGTCGATAAGAAGTACTTGGCCATCGCAAAACATTCCACCACCTCTGGCTGTGTACTCACCATTAACGGTATTGGAAATGAAGTCACAGTTGATTAGCTTTATTTGGCTGAACTCGGCGTATATTCCCCCACCGGCACTTATAGCCGAGTTCTTGATAAAGGTACAATCTATAATTGTTGGACTTGCACGCTGACCAATTAGGTCAAGGTCTAATTCAGAATCGGTGAACATCCCACCGCCATAGCAATAACCTCCCGGAAATACAGGTCCATTGGCATTACCACCAGTTATAGTCAACCCATCTAAAACGGCAGTTTCATCCAATAAGATAGCCTCGTCTGCTGGACTGCCAGTTACAACATGGTAGCTGTTCTCAGAAAGTGTCGGCTCATTCAGCAAGTCTGTAGGATCGTTTATATCTACATCGTTGCCAGCGAGGTCACCGCTGAGGATGGTTTCATATAGTTCAATGTCGCGGGCATTGGGATCGGGGGAGCCTGCGCCGGCATAGCCGCCTTTGATAGTTACACCGTTTATTAGATGAAACGTGGCTTTCCGGTCGCCGAGTGTTTGGCCACCGCCCAGGTCCGGCTTGTGGATACCCTGGGCAACGTGGATTTCGTTGACATCACTATTAGAATTCACATCGGCTAAAGCATCCTGCAGGTAGTTATAAGCATCAGCCCAGGAAGAGCCGTTGTTTGAACCCACAGCATTGTCATCGACATAAATGATTTGTCCTGCAAAAGCATGCCCACACATAACCAAAACAACTACCAAGGCCAAAGCTATTTTTTTCATTTTTTCTGCATTCATTGCTCGCTCCCTTCCTTTTTCTAATTATCGATTATTACTGATCAATTCCAAAAGCCACAACATCCCTTCACTTCTTTCTCGCATATTTGCCTGCCTGGCCGGCTGTGCAAACTCATTACCAATATTGTCAATTTCCAGCAGGTAAGAAAATACCAGCACTCCCTCACGGCCGTCACTCTTCGTAAATGTGATTTTCTCAATAACATCTTTTTCCATATCAATGGTATAAACAATCCGCCCGTCTTCGGGCTTCAGGACTACTTCCGCCTTGCCGCTTCGCTTGTTGTATCTTGTCTCAAACCATATCTGCTTTTGGGCTGCTTCCCGCCGTATCGTATCGATAGTGTGCAATCCCATCCAGGGCCGGCCAAGACCCGAAAAGTCGGCTTCATTTACAACATTTCCCCCCACCTTCAATACTATCCAGGGCCAATGCATGTCACTGGCCGTGTAGACAAAAGGAATCCTGCCTCTGCCTTCAACCTCTTTGTTGTTAATTTGGCCTGTTATGTTGAAATACGTCCAGCCTCGCTTGTGCATTGTGTCGCGATTGTCTACGACTCTTGCTCCCGCCGGCCATCTATAGCGGAAATATTCTTCGTCTGATATGTCACGGCGATGAGTTATCTGCGACTGGCTGCCGTTTTGGTTTTGCTTTAAAACTACCAGCAAGCCATTGTTATAGCTGGGTACATATTTCATCTTGTCGCGCTTGCCTTCAACCTGGGAAAGAAAATCTGTCAATTGCCGGCTGTCTGTAGGCAGCCTCCACACACTCAGGTCTTTGTGCCAAACCCGATAGTTTTCTACATAGATGGTATTCTTGCCCCTGTAGTAATTGGATTGGTCGTTTTGCAGCCACTGGCAGTAAGATGGTATACTATCCGCGTCGGATTCCAACCGCATCATTACCGATCCGTTTCCATTTGGCGGATAATAATACCAGCATTCCCGAATGCTATCTGCTGCCGGAATCGTAGTAAGAGAGCTGTCGGCAGGATTATTTCTCGGTATTGCTATAGTTTTATCAGGTTTTGAAGTAACTGCCATAGTACCAACGGCCAATACAGAAGCCGTAGTCAGTGACAATACTGTTGTTTTACTGACCGCTATGGATACCAGAGAAGCCGGGACACCAACCTTGACGGCAGTCGCCATTACAGCCACTTTTGCAGCGGCCGCCTCACTCGGTGCTGTCATCTTCCCAAACAGAACCAATGCCATAAGCAGCGAGCCTTTGCCGAATCCACGGCGGGCGAGTTGTTTTTTCAGCGATTTTTTCGCCCGGTAGAATAACATTTGGGCGGCAAACTCACTACAACCTAACGTCTTTGCAATCTCGGAATACCCCATCTCGTCATAGCACCGCATGTTGATAACGGCCCTGTGCTCAGGCTTCAACTTTTGCATTGCAGCAAAAACAATTTCCTTTAATTCCTGACCGACCACGTTTGCTATTGCTGTCTGCCTCTGGCGCTGTACATCTCCGAGACCCGCGGCCGGGTTAGAGGCGGTTCTTTGCTTGTGTTCCGCCCGGTGGTGACTGAATATCTTGTTAAGGGCTATCTTGAACAGCCAGGGCCAAAACCGGTCGGCTTCTTTTAATTCATTTAATACCTCAAGCATTTTCAGTATACTCTCCTGTACAATATCCTCTGTCATTTCATCTGATAGCGTATAGCGGTAAACATACGTGTATAGACGTTCCTCTACCGCCTCAGCCAGGCGATTCATACATTCCTTATCACCGAGCTGGGCTTGTGTCACCAATTGGACGTAATCGCTGTTCTTTTCCATTCAAAACTACTGTTAATAAGGATGCGCCGGGCGCCAAAAACTAACGGTTTTTTTTGTTACTTTTCTTCGCAGAGTTTTACTAATTATACCAAAATTTCACCAAATTTGTCTCTATCACCCCTTCTTGTCCCGCAACCTGTAAAAGCAGCGTGAAAACCACACTTTTTGGCGAGGTATAAGATTTCGGAGTGGTCGAATTTAAATGCTTGTTCTGTCAAAACTGAGATTTTGAGAAAGCAGTGAAATCCGAGGACAATAGCCATTGACTAAACTACTCAATTTATGTTAGAATAAATTTTATATAAATTTTATAAAAATCGGTAACATTTTGGGCTCTTAGACGTCTATTATTATAAAGGTAAGAGTTCCAGACAGTTTGGATTCCCTTTTCTCATCAAACGCAAAGTGGGAATCCACAAAGAGCAAGTCACGGCCAATGGCCTAAGACATCTGTTAGGAAGGAGGCTAAGATGCCCGTATCCTTAAAAAAATCGTTGATATTACTTGTGTTGACAGTATCACTGGCTGGTTCAACTTTTGCCCAATCTCATCTCGCAGGTGATTTGAATAAAGACTACAGGGTTAATTCCCAAGACCTGCGGACTTTTGCTTGGCAGTGGCTGGATCCTGACTGTCTTGTCCCCGGCTGCCTTGCAGACTTAGATGGTGCTAATGGTGTAAACTTCAGAGACCTTGCCATAGTTGCACAAAACTGGCAGATGGAAGTGTCACACCTGGTAATCAACGAGTTCATGGCGAGTAACGCCAGTTCACCACCGCTGGAAGATGGCGAGCTTCTGGACGGAAACGGCGAATCTTCCGACTGGATTGAGATTTACAATCCGACGGACACAACAGTCAGTCTGGATGGCTGGTATCTGACTGACAGTGATGCCAACCTAATCAAATGGCAATTCCCGGACGGTAACCAGATTAAACCCGGTGAATTCATGATTGTCTTTGCCTCGCAAAAGACAGAAGTGGAAAATCCGCTCAATTACCCGTATCTTGATCCCGCCGGTTACTATCACACAAACTTCGAACTCAACCAGGACGGAGATTATCTTGCCCTTGTGGCACCCGGCGGCACGGCCGTCGTCCACGAGTACAGGCCGGAATTTCCTGAGCAGTTGACTGATATTTCGTACGGTCTGGCACAGTACGCTTCGATGCTTGTACCAACAGGAGTGACCGCTTCATATCATGTACCGAACATTAATGATGTAAGCGTTGATTGGACCGCTGTTGGTTTCAATGACTCAGGATGGGATACCGGTGAGACCGGCCTGGGCTTTGGGACGGGAACTGACACAACTGCGATTGCGCTCTACAGGTTTGATGGTGACTGCAGCGACAGCACCGGCAGCCATAATGGCACCCCTCAGGGTAACCCGACTTATGGGAACGGTATATTTAACCAGGCAATCGATCTTGACGGTGCCGGTGATGATGTGGAGACCGGAAAGACGGCTTCCGAGCTTGGGCTTGGTGGCAATGCTCCAAGGACCATCACCGCCTGGGTATATACGCGTTCCTTCAACCAAGGCGGCCTCTTCGAGATGGGGGAGGAATGGTCGGATGGGCGGGATTTCTCGTTGAGAACAATGACTGCTGATAACCAGTGGCGGGTACAGTACTGGGGCTTTAGCAATGATATTGATTTCTTGTATAATTCAAAGAACGAGTGGGTACATTTCGCCCACGTTCATGATGGGACCGCAACCCGGATATATGCCGACGGTCAAATCATTGTCCCTGATACGCCAAGAACGCTCAATACGGCCGACACCAAAACCTTCAAGATAGGTCACTGGCAGAATTACTACTTTGATGGTCTCATCGACGACCTTCACGTCTACGACCAGGCGCTGAGCCAGGAAGATATCCAGACGATTATGGATACCGGTATGATTACAACTTCCGTACAGGAGGATATGCTGGGTGTCAACGCTTCGCTATGGATACGCACCGAGTTTGACCTCGAATTAGGTGAGCCGGAGATCTTTGATACGTTAACATTGCGCATGAAGTACGAGGATGGTTTTGTTGCTTATATCAATGGCCAGCAAGTTGCCAGCCGCAACGCTCCGAGTCCCGTCCAGTGGAACTCGACTGCTGATTCCAACCGTCCGATTGATGACTCTTCGGTATTTGAGGTCATTAACCTCACGGCCTTCCTGGGCACCTTGCAAGCCGGTAAGAATGTGCTGGCCATTCACGGCCTCAACGACGACAAGGATAATGGCCAGTTCCTTATCCTTCCTGAGCTGGTCGCCGCCAGCAACAAGACGGTGCCACAATACTTCACGACAGCAACACCGGGCACATTCAATATTTCTGGTGCAAAAGGTATTGTTAGTGAGGTATGGTTCAGTCACAAACGTGGTTTCTATAGTAGTCCATTCCAATTGATCCTGTCCACTGGGGATGATGACGCCGAGATTCGTTACACTACCGATGGCTCCCGGCCGACAATAACCCACGGCGATATTTACAGCACGCCGCTTACTATCAATCAGACTTCGACTGTCCGTGCTGCTGCCGTCAAACCCGGCTTCCTCGACTCCGATGTTGAGACACACACCTATATCTTTGTCAGCGATGTAATCACCCAGTCGCCCATTGGTCAAGCACCCGGCCCAGGCTGGCCTACCTTCAACATCAATGGACAGATCATTGATTACGGGATGGACCCGGACGTGGTGACCAATGATCCACGGTATGTCGGGCTTGTTGATGATGCCCTCCTGTCTGTTCCGACGATTTCACTCGTTACAGACCTGGATAATCTCTTCGATCCCTCAACCGGTATTTATGTGAACGCCTTGCAGGATGGCCGGGCGTGGGAGCGGCCCGCTTCATTGGAGCTGATTTATCCCAACGGCAGTGAAGGATTCCAGATTGATGCGGGCGTGCGTATCCGTGGGGGCTACGGACGACAGGGCAGTAATCCCAAGCACGCATTCCGACTGTTCTTCCGAAATGTATATGGGGAAGGCAAACTCAATTATCCGCTTTTTGGAGACGAAGGCGTTGATGCCTTCGACAAAATGGACCTTCGCACGGCTTCGAACTACTCATGGAATTTCAAAGGCAGCGGTGGTTTGGACCACGGCG
>JAOUFU010000332.1 GCA_029858035.1 Phycisphaerae bacterium | reverse complement strand
GGTGATTTTGGCGATGGAAATGTCGTAAATATCAACCTCTTCCTTGCGTACCAGATACAAGAGCAAATCCAAAGGCCCTGCAAATATGTCAAGATCTACGCGATAATCAGCCAATTCATGCCCTCGGTATTATTGCTCCTCTTTATCGCAAGATTCCAGGATTTCCCGCGCTTGCTGTGCATCTTTTTCAAGGACCTGCAGCTCCGGCCCTACCACGCCCGATATCGGATACAAATTTGCGGCATTCTCGTCGGTCACTACTGACTCGATTCCGAAGTCAGATAGTAATTGTTTCGCCATCTCGGCTTCAATATAATCTGTGAACTCCGCTATTGTAACAAGTTTATCAGCCATTGTTAGCCTCCCAATCCCATGGCCTTTCGGGCTTGAGCAAGGGTTTTGCCAGCTACGGCTTGTGCACGCTCAGCACCATTGGCAAGGACTTTCTTGACGTAATCAACATTGCTTTCGAGCTCGGTCCTCTTTTGTCGGTACGGCTTGAAATAATCTATCAACAGCTCCGCGAGGCGTTTTTTAGCCTCGCTATAGCCCATTCCGCCTTCGCGATATCTTTTCTCCCACTCAGCCAACTCTTCGCAAGAGGCGACCAGCTTTAAAAGCGCGAAAACACTGCATTTATCAGGATTTTTAGGATTATCAACCGGCGTCGAGTCGGTAACGATACGCATAACTTTTTTTCTGACACTTTTTTCCGGCTCAAATATCTCGACTGTATTTCCATAGCTTTTGCTCATTTTTTGGCCGTCAGTACCCGGCACGACAGCTACGGATTCGATGATGTGTTCGCTTGGGACAGTGAAAATTTCGCCATAGGCGTTATTGAAGCGGATGGCGATATCACGCGTGACCTCAATATGCTGCTTCTGGTCGGCCCCCACAGGAACTAAATCGGATTTGTAAATCAAAATGTCAGCGGCCTGAAGAACGGGATATGCGAATAGGCCGTGGTTGGGACTGATGCCCTGAGCGACTTTTTCCTTGTAGCTCGTGCAACGCTGCAAAAGACCCATCGGCGTTACACAGGAAAGCAGCCAGGTCAATTCGGTTACCTCAGGCACATCGGATTGCCGCCAGAAAACGGTTTTTTCCGTATCCAGACCCAGGGCCAGATAATCCATTGTGACATCAAGTGCACGCTGAGTAACCTCTGCAGGTGATGGATTGCTCGTAAGAGCATGGTAGTCCGCAATAAAATAAAAGCAATCGTGCTCTGCCTGTAGTTGGATGTGCTGGCGCATCGCCCCAAAGTAGTTGCCTATATGAAGGCCGCCGGACGGTTGTATACCTGAAAGAACTCTCAAATTAGTCTCCTGATTACAGAAATACTAAATTATTATGCAAACTACACCTAAAAATAACACTATTGGAGACAAATGTCAAAGATTTTGTAATCGAATTGACCCGTGGCGCTGGGGGAAAATTCAACTTTGCATCTTCTATTGGGCTGACGTAAAACGGCCATTATTTCATTGTTGACTATGTCTACATGGGGACAGGGCCCCGCGCGATAGGGAAATTTTGGAATAAATGGAGTTAAAACCCACACGTAATCCCTGCGCAAAGCAGACGTGCTCAATGTCATCAGCTTATCCAAACACCTTGAGAGAGACCCCACATGCTCCTCTCCGCGCTTGGGAAGATCCCTATTTCGCTATAAACCGCAAAATAGCACCAGCGTCCCTGAAGGACCGGCAGCAAAACTTAAGCCCTGCCGATCGACTTCAGGTAACTCTTTGACTTGCGAAGTCCCATTCTGGACGCTTTCTTTTTTACCGCATCTGTCTTGCGACCGAGCTTTTTAGCTATCTTGGAAGTGGCGTTGGTCGGAAAAAGTTTGTTCAGCAGGTTGACGTCGGCTTTCGTCCAGAGGCCCCTTGCGGCTTTTTTCTTTTTCGTTTTCTTCTTTACGACTTTTCTCTTCTTGGCCATTTTATGCTTCCTTTCGATAAATGACATTCAGATAAGTTTGTCTTTGGTCTCTTGGCACTGCAAATATCTCAACTACAATGTATGGCTGATATTTCACGGTGTCAAGGTTTTTCAATAATTTTAGGACAGAAAATGTAAATAATTACTTTGCTGCCGGGACAGCCGTTTCGGGCGAAATCTTAATTAGCTCAGGCACTTTACATAGGGAAGTTTCAGGGTATACTTTATTGTTGTTATGGCAAATATTGGGAAAAAATCTGTTGGCATTGTGCAGACTAAAACGGCACGGCTGGTGGAGCCACAGCAGCCTCTGAAGCTGGAGTGCGGCAAGAAATTAGCTCCTATTGATGTAGCCTACGAGACCTATGGCCACCTGAACGAGGCCGCCGATAACGCTATTTTGATTTGCCACGCCCTTAGCGGCAACGCTCACGTCGCTGGTTACAATAGCCCTGATGACAAGAAGCCCGGCTGGTGGGACGTTATGGTCGGGCCAGGCAAAGGTATCGACACGAATCAGTACTTTGTTATTTGCTCAAATTTTCTAGGCGGCTGTAGCGGAACTACGGGGCCAGGTTCGATTAATCCCGCCACAGGCAAGCCGTACGGTCTGGACTTTCCCATTATTACTATCGCCGATATGGTCAGGGTACAAAAAATGCTGCTCGATAAGATCGGGATAAAAAAGCTCCTGGCTGTAATTGGAGGATCTATCGGTGGAATGCAGGTCTTGCAGTGGGCGATTGAGTATCCCGAATTTGTCAAAGCTGCCTTGCCGATTGCCACAACCACCCATCTTGGAGCTCAGTCGATTGCCTTTGATGCGGTAGGTAGAAATGCGATACTGGCAGACGCAAACTTTGACAACGGCCGATACCAGGACAAAAAAGGCCCGGATAAAGGCCTGGCAATTGCCCGAATGATTGGCCATATTACCTATCTTTCAGAACAGGGTATGCGCCAGAAGTTCGGCCGCGAGCTGAGGAATGCCGACCAATACAGTTACGATTTCAGCTCAGAGTTTGCCGTGGAGACATATCTGGACTATCAGGGACAATCATTCGTGGAAAGATTCGACGCAAATAGCTATCTGTACATTACAAAGGCCGCCGACTATTTCGACCTCAAAAAAGAGTATGGATCGTTACAAAAGGCATTTGCAAATGTCAAATCCAGGTTCCTTGTAGTCAGTTTCGCCAGTGACTGGCTTTTCACACCAGAGCAATCCAGGGCGATAGTGGATGCACTCGCCGCCAATCGCAAGGATGTAAGCTATTTCAATATCGAATCTTCCTACGGCCACGATGCGTTTTTACTGGAATCGTCGGCTCTCGGGACCTTTTTCTGCTGCTTTCTGAAAGCCACTTCCGGCGTCGTCGGGGAAAAACTGTCATGTTCCTGTATTGCCCGTAGTATGCCTGCCCTCAACCAGCCCGAGCAAGCCCATTGGGCGCGAGTGGATTACGAGCTGATTGAATCTCTTATCGAACCAAACAGCACCGTGCTCGACGTGGGATGTGGAGACGGACAGTTGCTCGCCAATTTGGTCCGAGATAAAAACGTCAAAGGCGAGGGTATCGAACTTGACCATGAGCTTGTCCTGGATTGTATCTGCCGGCGACTCCCTGTCATACAGCAGGATGTCGAGCAGGGGCTGAGCTTCTACGAAGATAAGAGGTTCGATTACGTCATACTCTCGCAGACGGTACAAACGCTTAAGGAGCCGCGGAAGGTCTTTGAGGAGCTGCTTCGAGTCGGCAGGAAGGTAATCGTCAGCTTTCCAAACTTCGCTCATTGGCAGTGCAGAATGCAGTTGTTCTTCCGCGGCATAGCTCCGGTAACCAAGCTGCTGCCTTTCGGATGGGAAGACTCCCCTAACATACACTTCCTGTCCCTGAAAGATTTCGACAGGTTCTGTAGGAAACTGGGCATTAATGTGGAAAAGAAAATTCCTTTGGCTAAAACCCGCTTTAGCCCCGTAAAATTTGCGCCTAATCTGCTTGCAGAGCAGGCAATTTATGTAACGAGCAAAGAATAATTCCGGCTCCGGATACCTGACCTAAAACACGAGGAACGAATTTCAGGAGGAAAAATATGGAACAAATTGAGCGTATAGGAGTGTCCCTGGATAAGAAGCTGCTTTCGATGTTCGATAAGCTCATTGCCAAAAAAGGCTATCCGAACCGCTCTGAGGCAATACGCGATCTTATACGCCGGCAGCTCAGTGGTGACCAGCTCCAGGACCCAAAAGCCCAGGCGGTCGGCGCTGTTTTTCTGGTTTACGACCATGACTCGACAAAGCTGATGCAGAAACTGACCGACTTGCAGCATTCCCATATCTTACACACGATTTCATCCATGCACATCCACATGGACGAGCACAATTGCCTGGAGGTCATTGTCCTTAGAGGCCAGGCGGGTGAAATCAATAAGATGGCCGATAGCTTGTTAAGCATGAAGGGCGTAAAACTCGGACGAACAAACCTTCTCGCAACAGAACCGACTTGATGGGCCGCCCCAAGAATGTATATGGGTGCCCCGATACCATAAATCGCGGGCTTCCGCTCCTCGCCAACCTTCTCGTTCCTCGAACAACTGTCCGTGAATCGCAATTAAAGCTTGACACGCAGTCTACTCCCGGCTAAATTCAACTACTGCTAAAACCCGCGTGGCGCAATTCCCGCCAATGGCGGCAGTACAGGGCGATTAGCTCAGTTGGCTAGAGCGCACGGATCACACCCGTGAGGTCACTGGTTCGAATCCAGTATCGCCCACTCCATTCACCCCCGAATCCTGAATCCGAATCACCGCTTACGGCAATTCCTCGATACTTTTTTCCAAATTTTTTTGTAATATTGAAAAAAATTAGAAAAAAGCATCAACATTCTTCACTTCAGGAACGGCTATATTAATAAATGCCTTTGATACTCCGGCCTAACATCGAGAACGCTGCAGGGCTTGGTTTGACGTAAGCCGTTATGATGAAGCGGTTTATAAAATATTAGGATTCTGCATTTTTGCTGTGCAGGGCGGCTCGTTTTTGATGGATATTTTATTTGATTTGATTTTTTATTATTTTTCTGTTGACGCCGTGAACAAGATACTGTAATTTGCTATTGAAACTAAGTAGAAGAACAACAGCGGAACAGCAACAGCGGAACAGCAACAGCGGAACAGCAACAGCGGAACAGCAACAGCGGAACAGCAACAGCGGAAGTACAGCAGCGACGCGGTAAAATTAATTTTTTATCTATAGGAGATAAGCGCTATGTCTACGAAAACACTTCTCATAACCTCAGTTTTGTTCGGTTTTTTGCTT
>JAOUFU010000330.1 GCA_029858035.1 Phycisphaerae bacterium | reverse complement strand
CATCGGAGTTCTATAAGAAAGCCGCCGACCAGAGAGTTTCCTCAAGATGGTCCGAGGCCCGATTCTACCAGGGATTGTGCATGAGTAAACTCGCCAAAAAAGACAGGGCGGAGGAGATATTTGATGAATTGATTGATACTGCAAAACAGGAACTATCGAAGGAAGCTGATGTTGACATTTTCGCTAAATTTGGCCGACAGCAAACAGAGGAAGCCCGGAAGGCATCCGCTCACTACGCGCTTGGCCTGGGCTATTTGGGCAAAGGGTTGCGGGATGAAGCCAAAGCTGAATTTGAAACAGCCGTCAAACTAAATGTTAGTCTACCCTGGGCCAAAGCACAGTTGGCCGAACTAAGATAGAGGTTTTTAAAGCTCATAATAAGGAGTGTAATCATGCGTACATTCATTCATGTGTGTTTGCTTGTACTGTTAATCTCAGCAGGCAGTCAGGCTAAAACCATCAAGCTGGAAAGTGACTTGTTGACCGTTGAGATTGATGAGGGAACGGCCCGTTGGGTGTTGCTGGATAAACGCTCTGGGACAAGATGGCCCTCTGATGGAATGGCCGGGCCGGGCAATGCAACGTGGCTTGAAGGTGACTTTGTAAGAGCCGAGACCAAGGATGAGAATTCTGTACGCCTGAAAAATAAAAAGGGGGCATCTTTTATTTTCACTTTAGTTGATAAGGGGGAATCACTTGAGCTTAGTTACGAACGTGGTGCCGATGATAGTGTTCGTGTGCTTGATGACGCGCTCGTTGTTACAGACGTCGAGAAAGGCTTCGCCATCGTTCCCTGTCGTGAGGGACTGCTGGTTCCGGCCAATAGTGGAAAGACCTTTCAACGAGTGTTCGGAACATCCGATTATGAAGGATGCCACATGAACATGCTCGGCTTTATAAAGGCCGGCTCGGCTTTGATTGTAACTTGGGATGATGCTTATGTGTTTCCGGAACTTAAAAGCACATTGTTCACGGATAAGCCTTACCGCCAAAAATTAACGGCATCACTTGAACTACGCCGCAGTGCAAAGTCAGTACGTTTGACGCCGCTCGGTAGAGGTGACTTCAATACTATAGCTGCGGGCTATCGGCGCTGCGCCGAAAAGAAAGGGCTGGCGATAACATTACGTGAGAAGATTCGTCGTGACCCGCACGTCGAGTTGATGGTCGGTGCGGCCAATGCCAAGCTTTGGACCTGCCTTTCCCGCCGTATGAATGAGCAGAGCACCGAGGAGGAATCGGTCAAAGTCCGCTGGACGTTTGACGAAGCGGCCCAAATCGCCGAGCATCTGCGTAAAGATGTAGGAATCGAGCGATGCCTGTTTATGTTGGGGGGCTGGACGGAAGGCGGTTATGACTGCCGTCACCCAGACAACCTGCCGGCTAATCCTGAGTGCGGCGGCAACGATGCACTGGCCGATGCAGTCAAGCGCATTCAGTCCCTGGATTATGTTGCGTGTCTTCACGACAACGTCCAGGATATGTATCGTGACGCGAAAAGCTGGAATCCCGGATATATCGAAAAACGCCCGGATGGCTCGCTCATCACAGGAGGCCGGTGGTTGGGCGGCCGGGCATATATGGTCTGTGCACCCAGGCAATTGGAGCTTGCCCAACGGCCCCAGAACCTTCCGGCTATCAACAGGCTTTTTGCGCCCTGGAGCTACTTTATCGACACAACTTATGCCGTGGGGCCGCGTGAATGCTACGATCCAAATCATCCGATTGGCCGAAACGATGATATTATGTGGAAAATCCGTCTAAGCGACTACGCACGGGAAATTTTCGGTATCTTTGGAAGTGAATGCGGCCGAGAGTGGGCCTTGCCCCATAGTGACTTTTTTGAGGGTCTTGTGGCTGTAAGCGGTCGGTACTTTCATAACCTCAAAGCCGATGATTTTGGAGCTACGGTCATTCCCTTTTTTGAGATGGTCTATCACGATTGCCAGATATGCTATGGTAAGTATGGCTACGCAGCGGATAAAGCAGCCGAATGTGTAGCTCATCATGTTTTATGTGCCCGTCCTCTGTATTATCATTCGTTTCCTGACCATCTTTACTGGAAATCGCCTGGAAACCGAGAGAAGCAACAGACTCCTGTTCCTGATGTGGCCTGCTACACTCGCAGCGACAACGGCTGGGCCGAAGGTATGCATCCGTTGGATGTCTTTTTGAAAAATACTTATGAGGTGCTGGGTCCTCTGCATAGTGCAACTGCTCATAATACTCTAAATAAACTGGAATTTCTTACTGAAGACCTCACATTGAGGCAGGCAACATACGGCCAGGGAAAAGATGCGACAAAAATAACCGTCAACTTTGGGACAAAAGAAGCTCAAGTTGAATCGACATTAGGTGGAGAAGTTACATTACCGCCGTGGGGATTCGTTATCGAGGGACCACGTTTCGCTGCTTTTCACGCTCGCCGCTGGAATGGACAGGACTATGGAAAAGGTGCCCTGTTTACCCTCCGGCCAGTAGACAACAAGAACCTGAAGAAAGCTGATCGCATTCGTATATTTCACGCCTTCGGACCTCCTGCTCTTCGTTGGAACGGTAAAATCCACAAGGTGCAGCGCGAGCAGGTAATACAGTCTTAATAGTAAGTCGTGGTGGAAATTACATCGACTATGTGAAAGCGAAGCGTTAAGAGTAATCCGGGAAGATGGTTACTCTTGCTGCCGCTTAAAAGTGTCTTGTTTTTAAGGGGCCACTACGCCGGTTCCGACCTTTTTGTTGAAAATTGTCCTGCTAATGTTATAATATAGTGGTGATTTATCAATGACTGCAGGATTCTCGTCGCCGGTGTCAAGTCGTGACAGAACTTGATAAAAGGAGGAGAACATGCTACGCCGGTGGCGTTGACAATCCTGGTCAAATGAGCTTGCCGGAAGTTCAACAAAAAGTAGAGTTGGTTTTTAAATGGAAAGGGTATAACAGATGAAGAAGTTTAGTATCACGTTGTCATTAATCCTCATATACCTGTTGGCTGCACCGCTTGCTCTCGGTGCCTCCCAGGCGAAGATTCACTTTCCGGATATCCTCGGCTACAAAACACTAAAGTGTGACTTTCACATGCACACAGTTTTCTCAGATGGGCAAGTGTGGCCCACCGTTAGAATCGACGAAGCTGCCAGAGAAGGGCTCGACGTAATCGCCATAAGTGACCACGTCGAATATCAGCCGCATAAACAGGATATTCCGATGAATCACAATCGTGTGTTCGAAATCGCCAGTGGATCTGCGAAGAAAAAAGATGTGCTGCTTATCAAGGCCGCGGAGATTACACGCGACACGCCTCCGGGCCATTTCAATGCTCTTTTTCTGGAAGACATCGAGCCTCTTGACACAAAAGAGTTTCTTGACGCTGTCAAGGCGGCCAACGAGCAAAACGCATTTGTTTTCTGGAACCATCCGGGTTGGAAGCCCGAGGCCAGGGGCTGGTTTGAGGTGCACACAAAACTCTACAAGAGCAAATGGCTGCATGGTATCGAAGTGGCAAATGGCGACAGCTATTATCCGGATGGCCACAAATGGTGTCTGGAAAAAGGATTGACAATGATAGGTGGTTCCGATATTCACGCCCCTTCTATGATAACCGAAACTACACCCGGAAATCACCGGACTATGACTTTGGTTTTCGTGAAAGAGCCAACACCGGCGGCACTTAAGGAAGCGCTGGTAAAAGGCAGAACGGCAGTTTGGTATAAGAACAAGCTGATTGGCAAAGAAGACTTCATTGATGCTGTTTTCAAGGCCTCGGTCAAAGTGAACAGTACTCAACGAAAGGGACGACGCAAGGTCATGCTTGAGGTTTTGAATAATTGCGACCTGAACATCGAATTGCAGAGAGCGGGTGAGGCGGGGCCGGAGGAACTGCTGCTAATGGCCGGCAGTACAACCGTTATCGAGGCTAAGGTGCCCAGAGACACGAAGCAGGTGGAACTGTCCTACGTAGCGAAAAACATGCTCATAGCCCCGGAAAAGGGACTGCCGGTCAAAATAGTGGCGGTTCTTCAATAGCTTGGATAGCATCGGCTTCGAGCAGTGGAATCTTTGGAAAACGTCGCTCGGACGGGAAATCTAAGAAGGACAGAGGATTTGGATTCAATTCAGGATAGCTCTACAAGAAGGGATAAGACCATGCTCGCCATGAAACGCTTCCATATTTTACTTGTTGGAGCAGCACTGTTGCTTGTGGCTCCTGGTTTTATCGCTGGAGCCGGGGAGAAGGTCATTCTTGATACCGATATGGTAGTCTTGTATGACGATGGTGTTGCGATGATGATGCTCGCAAAACATCCGGGTATAGAGTTGTTAGGTGTGACGATAATCCCCGGAAACACCTGGGTCTCGGAGGGATCGGCGTATGCTATTCGCCAGCTTGAGGCCCTAAATCGCAAGGACATTCCGGTGGCGCCAGGAATACGTTATCCACTTCGAGCAGGGCGTTATGAGACAATAGAAGTCGAGCGAAAAATGTTTGGCTTTAGCTCAAGCTATACAGGTTGTTTTAGCAGGATTGAACCGGCATCGTATCTTGAAGTATATCGCAAGGAGTTTGGAGGCAGGCCAACAATAAAGCCTGTTGATAAGCATGCAGTGGACCTCCTGATTGACACTATCAAGGCCAATCCGGGAGAAGTCACCGTTATGCCAATAGGTCCATGTACTAACCTGGCAATCGCCATAAGAATGGCTCCGGAGATTATCCCCCTTATAAAGAGGGTTGTATATATGGGTGGAGCGTTTGATACCCCGGGCAATACGACACCATCAGCCGAATTCAATTGGTGGTTTGATCCGGAGGCGGCCAAAATGTGTGTTCGGGCTCCCTTTGCTGATCAGCTCATTGTCGGATTGGATGTTTGTGAGAAATATCGTTTCAACAAGAAAATCTTTGACCGCATTACGGCTGTAAACAAACCAATTGCAAAGATGTTTAAGAACAAGTACGGGCCGGAGTTTAAGAAGAATCCCGACTATACTCGATTGGTTTGGGATACTATCGCTGCTGCGGTTGTCATTGATCCAACGCTAATTACTGAAGAAGAAACTCGGTGGGTGGATGTCAATTCAGATTATGGTCTGGACTACGGCCGAAGCCTCGGTTATAGCAAACAAGGGCCCGCTGGCACTCACAAGGCCCGTATCCTCTTCACCATTGACGAACAACGCTTCTGGAATCTGATGGTAGATCTGCTCACAAAATAATCTGAACATGCCGGAGAGGATGAAAGGGGGCTATTTATGTTTCACACACTATTATTTCTTAATATCGAACGCCATCAA
>JAOUFU010000329.1 GCA_029858035.1 Phycisphaerae bacterium | reverse complement strand
GAACCCTGTTGGTGCAGGACGTGACATACTACTCGAAGGCGGCCCTTTATGACGCCTTTAAGGCGTGGCGGGATGGAGGGCCGGCCTGCTCCGGACGGTTCGACGACAGCGGTGCCTGGAAGTCGACGTTGAAGACGCATACGACGCGTTTCGATCAAGCCGGTAAAGAGATTACTGGTGTTGACAAGGTTTTTGATACCAAGGTATTTGAATCCAATGTTTGGGGGCTGCGGTGGTACGACAGCGATATCAGCCCCAAGGGCTTTTTCCCGCAGTATTCCAAACATGTTGGGGACAAGCGCGTGGCCGTGTCCGCCGCGGATGTGCCCCCGGAGACGCAGCTCCTGAAAAGGGAGTTCAAACTGGCGGGGCGGGGTGAGCCCTACACGTCACCGACTACCGGAGCCTGGAGTAATCCCGGCCCGGCGCGGGGGCCGTTCACGGCCATCCTCGCCGACGGCTCCATGGTCACCTATTCCTGGTATCGTTTTGTCGATCAGCCGTCTTTCCAGCAATATAAGTGGAGTGACGAAAAGAAGGCGAAATTGCAGTCCTTTGTCGAAAAAATCCATGCCAGTTGGCCGATCGACAGGGACTACATGGCACCACCCGGCAGAGGAATCCTGGCGACACTTGATCCGGCGTTGATCGTGACACCACCCGAGGGTCTGGAGGTCGGCTATGTGCCAATCGTGACACGTCAGGAGGATGCCGATTAGTAATGTGAAGCCGATGGGATACGTGCGATTTCAATTCCGGATCTTCACCCGAATGTCCCATTTTTTCGGTCAGCGTCTACAACCCGTATACAACTTTATAACCCATTAGTTGCCAATTCTGCAAAAATGCCTATCTCGTAAGTGTTGCGATAACAGCGTGTTATAAAAAAGTCAAAATTTGGAAGAGGTTTCAATGACCGATGCTTAGGTCCTTTAGATATCAGAGAAATTTGCACCGGAATCCATTGCTCCTGTGGTGACGAGAGAATAAGGGTGCCTGCGGCTTTGGGATATTTACTTTTCGCGATTACACAAAGATTTTCTGAAAGTGTACTGGTAAGGAAAATGGAAAATAAAGTTACTTTGGAAAGGTAATGTTCATAAAAAATAAAAATTCTATTGACTATTTGAAATAAATATTTGATATAATCGTCTTACTTCAAGGTTTCGCATATGAGAACACGAAAAGACGGCACGGACACACGTAATAAGCTGCTAAAGGCTGCATCAGAAGCCTTTGCTGAAAAAGGCTACCGGAACACAACAGTAGCCGAGATTTGCCGGCGAGCGGGCAGCAACGTGGCGGCGGTGAACTACCACTTTCGCGGCAAGGATGCGATATACGCATTAGTATGGCGGAACGCTTTTGAGGAAGCCTTGCGGGTGTATCCGCCGGATGGTGGATTGCCACCTGAGGCCCCGCCGGAAGAACGTTTACGTGCTTTGATTTACTCTCTCCTGCATAGAATAATGGATGACGGTCGACTTGGATATGCAGGGCAGATACTTCTACAGGAAATGTCAAATCCTACGGATGTGATTCAGCGGGTCCGCCGTGATATGATTCGCCCTCTGCGAGAACATACACGACAGGTTATAACGGAACTGCTGGGCCCGGACGCAGATAACAGGCAAATAGGATTATGTCAAATGAGTGTTATTCATCAATGTTTGGCCATTGGATTTCGCAAGGGAAGACTGCCGCCATATATACTTGAGGGCAGGCCCACACCGGAATTCATCGATGCCCTGGTGGAGCACATAACGCGTTTTTCTTTAGCAGGAATAAAGACCGTTCGCAAACAGAACAAAGCTTGTCGGACCTAAATCCCATCAGGAAAGCTACTGAGACATATTGACTGAGTACAGTATTAGTGAGAAACATGATACGTTTGAAAAGACAATTACGGAAGCGGCTTCTATGTGGAATCCTCCTTTTATTGGTTGGAGGCTGCTCGCCCCAGATTAAAAAGCCGGCAATGCCCGTAGAAATTTCCGATTCGTTTTCTGCTGCGGGCACAGCACCGCTGCCGGAAAAGTGGTGGAGTGCATTTGAAGATGATGAACTTGACAGCCTCATCGAAAATGCCCTGACTAAAAACTTCGACTTGCAGACAGCGTGGGACCGCCTGGCCCAAACGGAGGCCATTGCCAGGAAAAACTCAGCAATTCTTCGGCCCCAGGCGGAACTTGAAGCCTTCTTCAAACGCAGTCGTCAGGAGAATCAAGGTCTTACTAACTACAGCAGCCTTTATACGCTTGGCATTGCCGCCAGCTACGAAGTCGACCTGTGGTCTAAACTGAGGTCGTTGCAGAATGCCTCTCAGCTCGATGTAGAAGCCGGCCGGGACGCCGTGGATACGGCAGCCATTACGCTGGCCGCTTCAATTGCTAATACATGGTACCAATTAGGCGAAAATAAAGTCCTGGTTCGTATCGCACAGGAACAGATTGATGCGAACAAGAAGGTCCTTGATATTGTTACTGTACAGTTCAGAAAAGGCATGGCCTCGGCAGCCGATGTGTTAAGGCAGCGCCAGTTGGTTGCTTCGACAGAAGCCCGGTTGATTACGGCTGAAGAAACGGTGGAGCTGCTTCAGTACCAGCTTTCGGTTTTGATTGGCAAACAGCCTGTATTGGCCTGGCGGCAAACTTCCATTGATCTTCCGGATTTGCCGCCGATGCCCGAGATAGGCATCCCTGCTGAGGTACTGCAGCGCCGTCCTGATGTTCGTCAGGGGTATCGGCAGATAAAAGCCGCCGACCAGCGTCTTGCCGCTGCCGTTGCAGATCAGTATCCCCGCATCAGTATTCTGGCAAATATCGAAACTTCATCCGGAACTTCGGTACACGACCTTTTCGATGACTGGCTGGCTAACCTGGCGGCCAATGCGATTCAGCCTCTATTTGACGCAGACCTGAGAAAAGCGGAGGTAGAGCGCCAAAAGGCCATTGTCTCAGAACGGATTCACATCTGGGGACAGACTATCCTGTACGCGCTGCAGGATGTCGAAGCCGCATTGACACGGCATCAGCAGCAAACACAATTACTCGAGAATCTCGAACGTCAGCTAAGCCTTGCACGCCAGACCTATCAACAAAACCGAGAAAGCTATATCAAGGGGAAGGTTGATTACATTAGAGTGCTTGAATCGCTGCAGTCTCTACAGGAATTGGAGCGTAACGTAGTACGGGCTCAAAGTACCCTCATTCAAAGCCGGATTGACCTTTATCGTTCCATTGCCGGTCCGTTCGATCTTTCACGACCCACGCTCGCTCAAACCAGAAACTCAAATGAGGCAGCGGCAGCGTCAGAGAATGTTACTCAAGACGAATAGGTGGTATTATGACAGAAAATAAAAGTATTAAAACGAGCCTAAAGGAAAAACCTCGTCGAATGCGGGGTGCGATGGTCGGAGCAAGTCTCAAGATTCTATTATCTGTGCTGATTGTCATTGGGTCCATAGCAGTCTATCGTCATCAGATCAGTACCAGCCCCAGCGCAGGTCGAAAGAAACCACCTCGCCAGGCCAAATTAGTGCAGGTAATCCCGGTTCTGAAAGAGGGCTGCACCACAACGGTAAAGGGTAACGGGCTGGTTATACCTGCACAACAGGTAACGCTGCATCCTCAAGTAATCGGACGGATCATGGAAGTCTCTCCGGATGTCGTCCCCGGCAGTTACGTTCAAGCGGAGCAAAAGCTAATGGCCATCGACCATCGGGATTACGAAATTCAGGTCAGGCAGCGGCAAAGTGAAGTAGCCAGGGCGGATAAAGACCTGAAAGTCGAGCAGGGTAATCAGGCGGTTGCCAAACAGGAGTACAAGATACTCGACGAAGTGATAACCGATGAAGATCGCGAACTTGTCTTGCGCGAGCCCCAGTTACTCTCAGCTCAGGCAGCTCAGGAGTCGGCGCAGGCGGCCCTGGAGAAGGCCGAACTCGACCTGGCCCGGTGTGACATCGTTGCGCCATTCAATGCCGTCATCCGGCAGAAGCACACCGACCTTGGGGCCTCCGTGTCAGCCAATTCAGAACTGGTAACATTGATCGGGACCGATGAGGCCTGGATAGAGGTAAAGGTGTTTGCCAACCAGCTTAAATGGCTCGATATACCAAAAAGGAATGGCGACCTCGGCGCGAATGTCACGATTCGTAATACCGGCGTATGGGGAGAAGATCGATTTCGGACCGGTCGTGTGATTTTTCTGCTTGGAGAACTGGAAACACAGGGCCGTTTGGCACGTCTGCTGGTAACAGTGGATGACCCGTTTTGCCTGAAGCCGCAGAATCATAATCTGCCCCAGCTCTTAATGGGCTCGTATATATCTGCGGAGGTTGAAGGCCGAGCGTTGCCGGACGTGTTTCCAATCAAGCGCTCCCATCTTCGTGACAACGACACCGTCTGGATCATGGATAATGGCGGTCAGCTCGAGATTCGGCAGGTGCAGATTGTCTTCCGCGGACCCGACCGTGTATATGTCACCGAAGGTTTAGCCGAAAATGAAAAACTTGTCGTGACCGACATCGCCGCACCGGTGGCGGGTATGCCTCTAAGAGTTGACGGCCCTGAAGAGCAGAGTGAACAGTTGAGTCTCGATATGCCAAAAGAGGAAAAATAATGGCCAAAAAGGGAACACCAATGATACTTAAGAACAACCACGACAGCATTTCACGGAGCAGGGGACCTATTGCCTGGATGACGCATAACCGCATTACGCCCAATCTGTTGATGCTCATCTTTTTGGTTGGCGGCTTTTTAGTGGCGCTTCGCATCAAGCAGGAGGTATTCCCTGAATTTGACCTGGACATTGTGACTGTGCGGGTCGTGTATCCGGGTTCAAGCCCGGAGGAAGTCGAGCAGGGTATCATATTGGCCATAGAAGAAGGTATCCGCAGTCTGGATGGAGTCAAAGAAGTTACCGCAACAGCCTCTGAGGGTTCGGGCGTGGTAGTGGCTGAACTGGAAGAGGGGACTGAGGCACAGCGTGTCTATCAGGACATCAAACAGGAAGTCGACCGCATCATCACCTTCCCGCTGGATGCGGAGGAACCCGAAGTGAGCCTTGTGGTCCGCCGTCGGGAGGTCCTGCAGCTCCAACTATATGGGCAGACGAGTGAATGGGTCCTGCGCGAGCTGGCAGAGCAGGTCCGGGACCGATTACTTCAGGACCCTTTGATAACCCAGGTCGACCTCCGCGGAGCGCGGAAATATGAAGTTGCTATTGAAATCGATCAGGATACACTTCGTACCTATAACCTGACTCTTGAACAAATTGCCCAGCGGGTTCGCCAGACCTCCGTTGAGATTCCG
>JAOUFU010000328.1 GCA_029858035.1 Phycisphaerae bacterium | reverse complement strand
ATTATGGCGGACAGTAGCGGCGAGGTCGTTTCAAACCGCAGGTGTGCTAATTTTGTGCTTTATTCTTTATGTTGTCTGGTTCCTGACGGGCAAGCCGGTTGTTACGAAAGATTATATTGCCGAGTTTAACAATCTCGTTCGCCCGGTCGCCGACGAATCCCTGAACGCAGCGCCTTTATATAACAAAGCCATCGAAGTGTTTGAAGGGCTCCCCGAAGATATCTCTGAGGCATTGGGGAAAAAATATTATGAAGTGACTGAAGCAGATAAACAGCTTATAGGAAAATGGCTGACTGACAATGACGAAGTGTTTGATCTTGTTATTGCCGGAACGCAGAAACCATATTACTGGCAGCATTACGAAGGCGAGGAAATGCTGTCGGTGCTTTTGCCTTACCTTACCGAGTATCGAAAATTGGCTTTTTCTTTGCGCTGGCGGTCGCGGCTTCATGCCGAGCAAGGCCGGTACGAAGAGGCTTTTAGCGATATCAAGACGTGTTATCGTTTCGGCCGGCATGTAAAAGGAAAGCTTATTCTTATTGAACAGCTTGTAGGCATTGCCATCGAAGCAATTGCGGTTGAGAATTTGCGCAGTATTCTAAGTGAACACGAGATAGATGCAGCAGTACTGGCAACGCTACAAAAAGACTTTGAACAGATGTTGGCCAGCGAAGATTTTACCATGAGTTTTGAAGGCGAAAAGATGTTTGTATACGATGAGATACAGCGGTGCTTTACTGAAGACCGCTTCGGCGGGGGCCATTTGTATCTTTCCCGAATAGTTGATCTTTCAGATGAGGCCGAAGATGTGCCAGGTATAATACTTGAGAATTTATCATCTCCGGCGGGTTGGGGAAGGGCCGTGAAAGTATTATTTTTCCATCCCAACAAGCAGCAAACGCGTGAGGCGGCCGACCGGTTTTATGCCTTTTGCGAGACAATTGCCCAAAAAACTCCAGCTCAAATCAGGGCCGAAGGAATAGACATGGAAAAAGAAACCATGAAAATTGTCGGGGACAACGTATTTTTGTCTATTCTTACACCCGCTCTTGAAAGGGCAGCAAGAATAGGACATCGAAATAAGACCGACGTCGAGGCGACCTTTGCCATTGTCGCTTTGCTGCGGTACAAAGCCGATAAAGGCTCCTACCCGGAGAATTTACGGCAGCTTATAACCGGCGGCTATCTCAGACAACTACCTATCGACCTGTATAGTGGTAAACCGTTGGTTTATAGAAAGACGGGCGAGAGCTTTATTCTCTACAGCTTCGGCGAAGATTTCGAAGATGACGGCGGCAAACCCCGCACCGATAGTAAAGGCAGGCCGAGACTGTGGGGGCACGATGAGGAAGACAGTGACGCAGTCTTCTGGCCCGTTCCGAAATACGAAGCAAAGGGAAATGATGTTTCAACCAAAGAAGAAGAAGCCCAAGCGCATAGAAGTAAAATTGCGAATTAACTGCCTTTTTTGCGGCATTTGATAAGCTGTAAAGTCAGAGTAAGAATAATCTGTGGGGGTATCGTGAAAAAACAACATGGCAGTCCTCCTTAAATGGAGGACATAAAAAGGCCGGGCCGATTTGGCCCGGCTTCTTTGTTACACTTTTGGATATGAGAGCAATCATAAGAATTAAATGCTCCCGATAGCAAGCAACTGTGGAACCGTAGGGGAAATTACAACTCCCTCACTGTCAGGCTCTATTTGATAACGCGTAATATATTTTTCTGATTCTTATGAGGTGCTGTGCTTTTGACTGTGCTGAAACCGGATTTTCAAAGAACGGCATTTCACACCTATCCCCGTGGATTCAGGACTTCTATTTGACATTTTCTGCTTTTTGTAGAATAATGTTCCAAACGTGGATATGGATGGTGGGCCATCCTGTTATGTTGGATAATGAACTGGTCGCAATTTTTTTCGGGAGTTAAACATGAGTTCAGGAAGGTGTCCATTACACTGTAATGCCGGTCATAAATTTACACGTCGGGATTTTCTGCGTGACTCGGCGGTGTTACTTGCCGGTTCGTCTGTATTTAGCGGCTGCGCATCATTGGGTGGGAGAAAGGTTGCGGTCGAACCAATACGTCCCTGCGGGCCGGCTTCGAAATATGTTCCGACTATCAAGGCGGCGTTCGTTCGGCGTAAAGAAGATTACGGGATGCTGTGGCCCGGCGCAGTATATGACGGCGAGAGCACACGACGCAAGTACACGAAAGAATTGAAAGAGACGGCCGGGGCACTCAACGTGAAATTGGACCTGAGACCCGAACCTATATACAGTGCGGCCGAGGCCGATGCCTGGTGTGCCGAGGCAAAAGCCGCACAACCTGACGGCCTTGTTGTTATGGTCCACGACCGTCAGCAGCACGCCTGGCCCACCGCTACAAAAGCCGTCGCTACAGGTATCCCAACCGTCATTTTTTCACCGCTGGGTACATCGTTCACGACCAACACCATTAATCTGGCGGACAAACCCGGTTGTGCCATATATTCGACCGACGATTTCAGCCAGGCGGCGTTTGGAATAAAGATGCTCAAGGCCGGTGCGAAGTTGCGCAACACCCGCTGTGTCGTGCTGGCAGGTAATAAACGATTCGACACATCGATGGCGGATTTGGGAATCGCACTGCGGTACGTACCGGCCAAAGAGTTCCTTGACGAATATCGCAAGACGCCCGAAACTGATGAGATTTTAGCAATGGCCGATGAGTATATGCGACTGGCACGGCGACGCAGAGGCGCAGCCCGACAGGATGTCATAAACGGAATCAAAAGCTACGTCGTAGCGGGAAAGATACTAAAGCGCGAAGAATGTGACGCAATCACGATGGATTGCCTCGGCGCTTTGGGCCGAACAAAGGTGAGCCTACCCTGTATCGCCTGGTCGCGGATGAACGATGACGGGATACCGGCCGCCTGCGAGGCGGACCTGGGGGCCGTTGCGGCGCATACGATTGTTCAGTACCTCTTCGACCGTCCCGGATTCCAGCAGGACCCTGTAGCCGATACTTTAAACGATGCCATTATCGGTGCGCACTGCTCGTGTCCGACGCGTTTGAACGGGTTTGACAAGCCGCCTGAGCCGTTCGACATTGTGCATCATCACGGCAATCGTGATGCTGTGCCGCGTACTCTCTGGCGAAAGGGCCAGCGAGTCACGAGTCTGGATGTATTCGACGGCAACGAAAAGCAACAACGCAAGACAAAACTGCTCTTTTCTGTAGGGACAGTGCTGGATAATATCGACGTGCCGCCAGCCGGTGGATGCGTGGTATCGGTCAGGGTAAAATTTGATGGTGGGTACCCGGTGTTGAGCTTCCCCGGCTTCCACCAGATATTCTTCTATGGCGATTACAAACAGCAGCTCACAGATTTCTGCCGGTTGTTTAACTTAGAGGGAGAAGTCGCCTGAATACATCGGCAATTGCTACAAGTTCGTAAGCCAAATGGAAATTGATTTTATGGACAAAATCAAGTATAATTGCCGTTGGGTAATAAATCGTGGGAGTTATAAAAGGGACTTTAGTGAAGTCAATGTTTCAAAACGAAGTCAGGATACACCTCTTAACTTTAGCGGCACTGTTTTTTGTGACATTCGGATTTACTTCCCAGGTTTTTGGAGCCAGGGCCACATTCACGTCATACGACCTTGAATCAAAGTATGAAGAGGTCCATTTTTTTGATTTCAGTGGTGACGGTCTTGATGATATTCTTTTAATCAACGAGCCAAACCTTTTTTTCTTTTTTCAGGACTCTTCGCGTGGTTTTGCCGGGGAACCCGACCTGGTCTACTCACCTGGTGATAAGCCTTCGGTTATTTGGGCGGCAAAGATCGGGAATAATCCGGGCCAGAACATTCTCGTTATGACCGATGATGGAGTATCGAAACTGGCTTATGTCAATAAGAACACGCCTCCCGCCCGGAGTACAATCATCCAGCAGCGGACGATTATCCCTGAGAAGTGCGAAAATTCACCGGTCATCTTTTTTACATTGTCAGCCAAGACCGCAAAGGGCCATCCTCTGATATTTGTTCCAACGGAAAAAGGGCTGGAAATTTGGAAATATGACAAAGAATGGCGTTATGAATATTCATTGCGGGGTATGCCCGAGACCCGGATTTGGGGGCCGCATAAAGCAGCAGGATACACCAAACAATACTGGCTTAATATGAACATCGGTGACTTGAACGGTGACGGGTTGGATGACCTTGTTATATGCGAAAATAATAATGGCAAGACTTTATTTAAAATCTACCCACAAACAAAAGAAGGCACATTTGCCATGAAGCCGGCCCAATCCTACGAAGACGAATGGGATTGGCGAACATGGGTATGCCTGCAGGACATTAACAAAGACGGCAAGGTCGATGTTATTAACAATAAGTGGCTTCAGGAACCCTGGTTTATTCCCGGAACATATTCAGGCAAAGTGTTAGTACAAATTTTCATGTCGGATGCAGAGGGAAATATTCCGGAACAGGCCGCCTTTACTTTTCGAAAAAATGACTGGATTTCTTCAATTCCAATTGTTGATATCGATGGAGACGGTTTTATGGATTTGGTATTAGGGTATGGCCTGTTCGACAGCCGGGATGGTGTGAAGAAATCTTTGACGGCAAAAAAGCTCGACCATAACCTTCGGGTACATTTTTATCATAGCGAAGGCTTTAGCCAAAAGCCTGATTGTCAAAAAGATATAACTATTCAGCTTAGACATTTCGGGATGCATTTAACGTGGTCCCGAAGACACTACTTAGAGACGCAAATAAGCGTTGATGGTGATTTTGACGGCGACGGCGAGTGCGACTTGCTTGTAAAAGACAATGAAGACAAAGCCTCGGTGTACTTGTTTATTTCAAGAAAAAAGGGATTCAGCACAAAAGCTGATATGCTATTTAATGATATAAGAGGTGTAGAAAAATTTATTACAGGCGACCTTAACGAAGACGGCATCAGCGACCTGATAGTTACAGGCTCAAGAAAGGACGCGATTAAGGTCTTTCTCAGTAAAAGAAAATAGATAATGAAAAACGGGATTGGAAAAACCTGTCTGCTGCTGTTAATTGCCGGTATCGTTTATGCCGAGGATGCACCTTCTTTTAAGCGACAAGTCATTCAGGTGCCGATGGGCTCGCCAGCCTGGGTACAGCCATCCTGGAAAGATATTAACGGAGACGGGCTTGTAGACCTTCTGGCACTCGTCCAAAGAGATAACAAAGCATTTATTTACATTCAGAACGGCTCGGGACTGCCCTCGGCACCAACACAAAGTATAGAGTTGCCTAAAGGCACGGCGTGGATTACGTTATATGACAT
>JAOUFU010000327.1 GCA_029858035.1 Phycisphaerae bacterium | reverse complement strand
TTCAGTACTTTTGATAGGCGCATTCATATTGACACGGCCTGCATTGCCGGCTACGAAACAAGTCCCGCGTATGCAGATCATACCGATGCCCTATCATCAGGCTTCGTTTCAACGTGATGGTGCAGAGATCGCCCGATACCACTTCGGCCCTGCTCTTCATCGTCCATTTATATTTCCTTTAATCGGCCCTTCCGGCCGCTCTCTCACTCGTATGGGCCATCCTCATGATCCCGAATCCCACAGCCACCATAATTCCGTATGGATTTCGCACTATGACGTAGAAGGAACAGATTTTTGGAGCGACGGCGGCAAAGGAAAAATCCGCCACAAACGGATTATAAAATACGAAGATGGCGACCAGGCTTGCTCTATAACCACGGAAAATCAGTGGCTTGCCGATACAAATAAGGTTCTTCTTTTAGAAACACGCCGGGTAACAGCCGTACCGCTCGAAGACTCCGAATGGCTTATGATTATCGATATGGAATTTAAGGCGAACAATAAACCTGTTACGCTTGGCAAGACTCCCTTCGGAATGATTGGCGTCCGAACAGCCAAAACCATCGGCGTCAACGACGGCGGCGGCACTATTCGCAATTCTGAAGGTGCAATCAACGAAAAAGATGTTTTCTGGAAACGAGCCAGATGGGTCGACTATTCCGGCCCCATAGCAATTGGAAAACAGGAAGGCATCACACTATTGGACCACCCGGACAATCCGAATTTTCCCACCTATTTTCACGTCCGCAACGATGGCTGGATGGGCGCTTCTTTGACCTTTGATGCGCCAAGAATGATTCAGCCGAATAAATCCCTGTACCTCCGCTATGGACTATATATTCACAGCGATATTAAGCCAAAGGACAGGATCGAAGCAAAATGGAAGCAGTTTTCTAAAATTGAGCCGGCGAAACTGGAAAAAATATCAAAGAATAAATAAAACATCGATTTCAGTTAGTATCGCTCAGCAGCCTACACTTATTCCTGAGCATCTTTTTTATAAACAAAAAGTTGATAAGATTTGTATTTCCTGAAGTCATCTCCGGTCCTGCCCCCCTCTAAATATTTTTTATGGGCCTTCTCTATTTTTTTCCTGTATTTCCATTTTAGGAATTTCGTGGCGATTGGGTATCTGCTCTCAAAAAAACGTACGCCCACATCCGTGACGGGCTGGATCACATTCTCCAGCACATCGCCATATAAATCCATATTCGGTGCGGTTTCTTCAGTAATATCGACGTTCTCAATAAACCTAAAAGGGAATTTCGCGATGCGGTCATAAAATTTGCTCAACTTGTGGCCACCGCTCATTACCCCCCTGGCCTTAATGTCTTTACTAAAGACGTCAGATATAAATAAATAACCTCCGCTTGATAAAAACTCGTTCGTTTTCGACAGGGCCTGTTCCAAATCAATGTACTGGAAACTTTCACAGAACATGACCATATCATATTGTTTGTCCGTTTGCATTTCTTCGTAAAAACACTCAAAGATATGGGTCCTGTCTCCCAACAGTTCGCTGGCTTGCTTCTCGAGAAAAGGACATGGAGAAACACAATCCACCTCGTATCCCCTGTTCAGTAACGTCTCAGCTAATTCTCCCGTGCCGCACCCCACATCCAGGATGGTTTTCACACCTTCAGGAACATGCGAGATGATAAATTTGACATATTCATCCTGGGCCAGGTGTATATTCGAAATATCTACATCGAGCCCGTCAGTCCAATACCCATAATGAAGATGCTTCAATTTAAGAAAATATCTTCCGCAAATGGAACCTATCTCTAATCCCAGGTTACGCGATATAACTTTTTTTGTCTTCTTCTTTTTTTTCTTCATCCGTTAATCGCCTTTAAACTTGAAAGGCCACTATCTGAATTATCCTATGCAAGATCCGGCAAAGAAATATTCACTTTTTTGAATTCAATCAAAATGTCATATCTTTGGACGGTTTCCAAGAAATTCCGTTTTCGGCAGGCCTCCCGTCAGGGGCATTGCATATTCGATGAAGGCATCGGTTACGCCATTGCCTTCGGCGTTAATAAATTCATCAGGCATGGACTTTGTCTTCTCGGCAACATTCTTAAGCTCCGTGCGGAACAGCTCTACTTTATAATCCGCCCCATTGCCAAGCCGTTTAATCGCAACCGATCCATTGTCCTCTTCCATAGCAAATTGAACGGCATGACGCCCACACCACCGAGCCTCACGGACATCAACCTCTGATTGCAGACCCGCAAAACTCCTTTGCAGATACCCAAACGTATCGGCTCGCACCCGCTTTGCGCCAAGTTTGCTCTTTACCTGTGCCGCCAGATAATCAGCCAGCGCACCTGTGCCGGAAAGCTGTATATTGCCGTGCGCGTCGGTTTCAGCCTCTTCAACCAGCTTTTTAGCCCAGGTAACGCCGTCAGAATCGCAGATTCCCTCGCTGGCCGTGATCACGCATCGGCCGAGCTTTTTCAAAACACCCTCCACATCGCTTAGGAATTTATCCATTGAAACTGCCCTTTCGGGAAAATACAGCAAATGGGGCCCATCATCATCCCTTTGTTTACCCAGAACGGTGGCAGCGGTCAAAAATCCGGCGTGGCGGCCCATAATCACGTCTATTTTTACACCCGGCAGTGTCCGGTTATCTAAATCATCGCCCATCAACGCGCAGGCCTCGAATTTCGCGGCAGTCCCAAAACCCGGGCAATGGTCTGTAACCAGCAAATCGTTATCCACGGTCTTGGGAATATGAAACGCCCGAATATCAAAGTTTATCTCATCGGCCATACTATTGAGAATATGGGCTGTATTAGCCGAGTCGTTGCCGCCGATATAGAAGAAGTACCGGATATTGCGCTTTTTGAAGACCTCCAGAATCCTCGAACAATAATCCTCATCCGGCTTATCCCTGCTGGAACCAAGGGCTGAACATGGCGAGGCGGCCACTATTTCCAGCGTATCAGCCGAGACTTTTTTCAAGTCGATAAACTCATCATTTGCCATTCCTACAACGGCGTGAAGGGAGCCGTAGAGGTTCTGGATTTGCGAATGCTTGTTTGCCTCTTCGATAACACCCACTAAGGACGCATTTATTACGGCGGTCGGCCCGCCTGATTGTGCTACTACTGCATTGGCTTTCGGAGCATCTGCCATTTTATAAAATCTCCATAAAAATTTGTAAGGTTACTATCACGGAAAACGAGATTATACACAGCCAAATCAAAGACACAAGGATAAAAGGAAATTGGCTTTGTTTGGCTTTGAATTGGGTTTGTATTGGCTTTGAATTGGCTTTGAATTGGGTTTGAATTGGGTTTGAATTGGGTTTGTTTTTCCCACTTGACCAAGTGTCCAAATTTTCATAATCCTTTGTTAATACCTTATTTACGTTCATTTGACTTTTTCTGAAATTGGCTTTGTTTTGCATAAAAAGGTGAATTTGTAGTGCGCTCTCTACAGTTGTAGAAGAGAATTTAAAGTTCAAAGTGGAAAATGTAAAACTGTGGAGGCCCTTCGGGCGGACTTTTATTTGTAGGCGGATAAGACGGTTATTGTTAGCCATTAATACACCAAATGTTTAAAAACTTGGCTTTTTTTAAAAAAATAATGCTTTTTTCGTATCTGCTGATACTAAGACTTGGGCGGCTTGCCCTACTCGTGCGGTTCTCCGCTATCTGCCACTTCTGTGGCGATTATAATTATATCATACTTTAGCGGAATGTTCAATAGAAAACGAACTTTGTTATGAAATATTTCGAGAATGAACATAATTGGTGCGATTCATCGCCCCCTACCTACTCAATTCTCGAACCTTCTGGAGGATTATTTAGCATTTCGAACTCACTTAGTCTTTAACAAATGTTCGGTCAATACATTGTAAAGCCACTCCCTTTCGGGCTCTGTGAGAGTTTCACCTATTTCGATTCTCTCAGCACCATGATCAAATGATAATCTTTGCTTCTCTCCTATACTCTCGAGCCTTAGAGTTTCCGTTTCATTCATTCCTAAGTCAAAAGTTCTGTTTTTAAATTTTTTAAAGGAAAAAGCTTTTCTGTGATACTGTCGTTGGGCAAGAATTGGAGAACTAGTACCTGTTTCAAAAGTAATACCTCTGTTTGAAAGAGTCAAAACTGAGGGTTTCTTCGGCCTAAGAGCATAATACAAGGTCTTAAAAACAAGAATTTCACCGATAGCCCAAGCTCCCAACCAGAACAACACGAACAATGGCGCAAAGATAGGAACTTTGTTTATAAAATAAGCGACAACAGTAACAATAAATATATAGATAGCAACAAAGCCCCCTACTGTCCAGCCACAGAACCAAAAACACATGAAGGCCAAAACCAGATAATGACCGATACTCTTTTTACCTTCTTGCCAGTTATATCTGATCGAATCGATATCTCGCTCGATATTGATCTTTGAACCTTCTGGTGGCTCATATCCCATACTTCTCTCCCCTGCAACAATCAATTTGACTCATTTAGAACCAATTCCAATGTGTTCTTTGAGGATATCAAGGAGCCATTCTCTCTCAGGCTCAGTTAGTGATTTACCAATTTCAATCCGCTGAACTCTATAATCAAATGATAGCCGTTGTCTCTCTCCGACCCTTTCGAGTTGCAGGTTCTGAATATTTGAACTTTTTACATCGTAAACTTTATTACGAGACCGTTTGAAAAAACCAGAGAACTCCTTCCGTCTTCGATAATCCCACATGAAGAAATTAAATGGCTCTGTCCCAGTCTCGTATCTGATAGATCCTGTAGAAAGCTTAAGAGAGGCCGGCTTTAGAGGCTTGACTATGTTATATATAGAATACATAATCATAACACCGCCTATAGTCCAGCCTCCAAGCCAAAAAATCATAAACAATCTACCAAACAAAGGCATATCTTCTTTCATGAGTGCACGGGTGGCACTAATTTCACCCATTAACCAAAACCCTAAGAATACAACTAAAGGAACAACGCTTAGGTAACTTAAAATACTTGTTTTACCATTATCCCAGCTATAGATTGTGGTATGAATATCTCTATCAACTCTTATTGCCGATCCCTCTGGTGGTTCTATGTTCATCTCGACTTACCCTAAAATTGCCTATAAAAGCACGAATACTATAAATTATATATGATAGATCAGTAAATGCAAGCTATTCTCAGGGATGACAAGGATTGAGATTGCCACGCCGATGAGATAATGCTTCTCTATCTCAATGAACAGGCGGGGCAGGGATTACAAGACAATTATTTGATTTCAAACTCTGCGGCTGGGGTGAGGAAATAGATCCATTTTGCGATTAGATTTTGTTTTAAGATTGCGGCGGCGGCGCAGCCGTAAA
>JAOUFU010000326.1 GCA_029858035.1 Phycisphaerae bacterium | reverse complement strand
GAATATGATACGGACCATCAAGGCACGAAGTATTCTCAGGGGAGTTCGTGGGGCCTGGCCCTCCGACATCGACGCCATCAAAGACTGTATTCTTCGACTTTCACAGATGATTACCGACAATCCCGAAATCGCGGAGATGGATATCAATCCCCTTATTGTCTATCCCCAGGGAAAAGGATGTGTGGTGGCCGACAGCAGGATCCTGCTCAAAAACCCGGCGTAGAAACAAAACCTTTGATATTAATAGGAAGTAATAATATGGCCGAAACAAAACTAATAATTTCCGGACCGTCAAAGACAGAGGCGGTGCAGCTCGATTCCAAAGGTGTGACTTTAGGACGAGGGGCGAATTGTGATGTCATACTCGATGACGACGGCGTATCACGACATCATGCCAGGATTTACCAGGACCCCTTTGGTCGTTGGATTGTCGAAGATCTCCAAAGTCGCAATGGTGTGATAGTCGAGGGGCAACGCGTTCAGGCGCATGCCATATTGCCCGGCCAGAAGGTCAACATTTCACGTTTTAACCTGTCTTTATCAGAGGAAACCGGCAGGCAGATACGTCCGGGTTCGTCGATAGGAAGCGAGATCTCGGTTATTGACAAGGGTTTGGAAGAAGACATCATTCCTTACAGAGCTGACCGAGGCACAATCTTATCCCCCGCACTGATGCAGCATCTCAATGAAATTACAGGTCATTTGCTGAAATTGACCAGTCCTTCTGAATTGTATTCTCAAGCATGTGAGCGATTGGCGCAATTTTTAGATACACTTGTGGCTATTGTACGGTTACCCAGTATTTCTGAACCTCTGCCGAAGTCCCCTGAGATTCTTGCCTGCCAGTTCGGTACTCGCCTGACAAATACTCTTAATGTGATGCAGCCGTCTAATCTGCACTTTTCCAAGCGTGTGCTTGACGCAGTTCGATCAACTGATACTCCGGTAATGGCAAGCAGCAAAACTTCTTCCGACAAGAAGATGATGTTGACCGTTGTTGATGAACACGATCCTCATATCGTTTTTGCCGCGCGTGTAAACGACTTAGGCAAAGCTTACGACGCATTATACCTGGATATACTGCAGGATAAAGCGCCGACCGAAATGTTTGATTTTGTGGAAGCGGCTGCCCGCCAGATCAATTTTGTCCAAAAAACTCTTTTTTTCACTGAGTTGCAAAAGCGGGAAAAAGCGCTCAGGGAGGCCAATATTCAACTGAAAGAAAAGGACCGCATAAAGGATGAGTATGTTTCACGTGTCACGCACGACATAAAGGGCCATCTCTCCGCAATACAAAGCTGTCTTCACATAGCGATGGACCAATCTTCCGGCCCGCTGAACGATAAACAATCTGATTTTCTAAGCCGGTCACGCAGGCGGACCGCTCAACTCAGTGATTTCGTCAATGAATTATTAAACCTGACACAGATGAGACTTAGTGGACAGTTAAAAATGGCTTCTTTCTCCCTCCCGGCTTGTATTACAAAAGCACTGGAAACCGTGGAAAGAAAAGCCCAGGACAAATCGATAACGGTAACATCTAAGATTGAACCGTCAGTGCAGCTAATAGTTGGCAATCAATTCTCAATTAGTGAAATGATCACGAATCTCCTCTTTAACGCAATCAAATACACTCCTGACAACAAGACTGTTCACATCGAAGCCAAAAACCTCGGCGATTACGTTCAACTAAATATTTCCGATACTGGTATTGGCATACCTGCAGATGAGCTTGCAAGTGTATTTGAAGAGTTTTTCAGGGCCAGCAATGCCAAGACTTTTGAAAAAGACGGGACAGGGCTGGGCCTTTCGATTGTAAAGCAGATAATAGAAAGGCATGGTGGAAAAATTTCTGTTCAAAGCAGTCAGGGCCAGGGATCAACATTTACTGTTTCTTTGCCTAAGAATCGCCCTGCTCCGGATTGATTCTGGTTCTCTTAAGAAATCAACACTTAATGTCGACCGGATACTCAAAACAGTTGCTTTTCAAAAAGTGTATGGTAGTATGGCTAAGTCTATGCTCGGTTGCATGGATGGGCTAATTCCCAACATCAACTTGTGGTTTAAAGCTTGTGAGGCAAATAATGGAACAAGCAAAGATTGTCATTGTGGATGATGACCAGGATATCAGGGACACGTTGCAGCATATTTTGGAAGGCAGACAGTACACGGTTATTACCGCTGCCAACAAAGAAGAAGGTCTGGAAAAAATCAGGGCAGAGAAGCCGGATTTAACCATGCTTGATGTCATGATGGAAACTTGGCAGGATGGGTTTGAAATGGCAAGGATATTGAAGAAGGACCCAAACCTCAAGGATATGCCTATTCTGATGCTCACCGGCGTCAGGGACCAGACCGGAATAGATTTCAAAGCCACGGCAGGCGATCCGACATGGCTGCCGGTGGATGGATACCTGGAAAAGCCGGTAGAACCGAACGCATTGCTGGCAGAAGTTGAAAGGCTGCTGACTGAGAAAAACCCGGATAGCCCCGGTAGCTAAAAAACGCCGGGCTATGATTTGGGCCGCGATGAACCTGGTCGGAAGTACTGATTTCCAGATATTTCTTAGTCTCTATCCTGCTGTTCCCGAATACTTTTTTACAGCGTGCCCGCCTAACAACTGTGACTGCAGGCGAATGCGAGCTTTGGCACAGATATGGCACACACTCCTTCCGGGGCCTAAATTGGATTTGACAGCACGTATAGTAAATTGCTATATTAAAACAAGTTAAATAGTTATGCGCCTGTAGCTCAATTGGATAGAGCGTCGGTCTACGGAACCGAAGGTTACAGGTTCGAGTCCTGTCAGGCGTATTGAAAAATGCGGCTAAAACTGTCAAAAACAAGGTTTCTTGTTTTCTTCTCACTTTTCCCGAATCCCTGCATGAATTAGCTTGCCCCTACCCATTTGTGGGGGCAGGGATCCAGACGTCTTATTAAACCACTTCTAAATTCTGAATTCTTACTTCTAAATTCCCACAATTAATCAATAATCATTCATCATTAATCATTCGTGAGGGGACCCAGTGTTTATAAGTTCTACTGCACGCTTGTCATCCTGAGCGCAGCCCCCGTGCTTTCGTCAGAAAGCAAGGGGGCGCAGTCGAAGGATCTGGCTATCGTATTGAATTAACCTCTCGCTGTCATCCCCGTGAAAACGGGGAACCAGACGTCTTTTAAACCAATTCTTCATTCCCTGGCCCGTTAGAAGTAAGGCGTGTTAGCCTTTTTGCCTGTTAACCTTCAAGCTGGTACTGTTTGGGAAAGCGGCCATCATGAAATCTTTGATGTCGAGGTTTACGGGGAGCTCGATATATACAATGATGTTACTCTTGACATTTTTGGAGGTGATATATTGAGATTAGCTGCGTTCGATACAACTATCACTGATTGGCACGACGGAACAATGGATGTTCTTTGGGTTAATGATAATAGTATTGTTAATATTTATGGAGGAAGTTTAGAAGAAATGGCAGCTATTGAAAATGGACAAATTAACCTTTATGCTTATGACATAGTTCACACTACAACAGGTGGTCATTATGGTATTGGTCAAGTCATGGGTTATTATTATTCTGACAACTCATATTTTTGTTTCGACTTGGGAAATCTAGAAACATATTCACGTATCAACATAATCCCTGAACCATCCACACTGATTTTGATAAGTTTAGGATTGCTTTTTTTAAGAAAGAGATAATAAAAGAAAAATACTTACCTTTTTTATGGAAGGAGATAAAAAATGATTACCGGGAAGAGATTTTATACGGTCACATCGTTTTTGTCTATTTTTACAGGGCTGACCGGAACTGCTTATGCAAAAAGGGGATTTATTTATGCAAGATTTACTCAATTTTACTTGAAATTATTGAATGTTTTAGGTATAATATTTTTAACAAAATTTAAAGGAGGCAGAATCATGAAAACTCTAAATAAAAGCGGGATAGAGAGTGGAGCAAAATATTTAACTTTCTTATCGGTTTTGGCGTTAGCCTTTTTGCCTGTTAACCTTCAGGCTGATACCGTTTGGGAAAGCGGGTATCATGAGATAATAGATGGAGATATATACACAGAGATTTGGATGTACAACGATGCCACAGCAGATATGTTTGGCGGCGACGTATTCAAGGTGGAAACTTTTGACATAAGTTGCTTTGATATGTTCACAGGTGTAATGGACATACTAGACGTACACGATAATAGTATAATTAATATTCACGGAGGAAGTTTGGGTACATTAGGTGCCGCCGACGACAGTTCAGTTAATCTCTATGCATATGATGTAATATACCATCCTACGGGTGGATATTACGGTCGCGGATGGGTAGAAGGGAAATACCTTGATAATGATTTGTACTTTAACTACGATCTGATTCATACTGATAGTTTTTCACACATAAACGTAGTTCCGGAACCTACGACAATATTGTTACTTGGCTTAGGTGCTCTTCTGGTAGGAAAGAAAAGGTAGTCACGATTTTCGAAATCTTGTTTATGGAGAAGCCAAAATGATTTCAAAGAAACACATCTTAACTATACTTTCCCTGATTATTCTTGCAGCCAGCGCAAGCGTAACAGAGGCCAAATCAGTATACGTAATCAACGACACCGACGCTTCAGAAATGCGAGCATACAAAGTTGAAGACTCTAATTTAGTTTACCAGATTGATTACCATTTTGTTTCTGAAGCCTGGGGTCCTGTTGGTCTTACAATTGATGAATCTGATTACGGACAATTTCTGTTTGCAACCTTCGAGAGTGGGAACGAGATTGAGCTTATAAACGCGAAAACAATGCAATATGTAGACACTGTAGAAACCCCACAAGCGAATAACTTAGCCGGTATTGTTGTAGACAAAGGTAAGAGCAAAGTTTACGCCGTTAAAAGGTATACAAACCATTTATATATTTATTCTTGGAATCGAATTTCCAAAGAACTAACTCTGGATATTCCTTACCCTCACTATGTCGATCTGCAAGATTGCTATGAGAGTTATGGACTTGCACTGGACGAAGAAAATGACCGGTTGTACGTTGCAGACAACACAACTACTGTTAAATGCTATGATGCGAATGACCCGAATTGGTCGAAGCTCGAAGATTTCTGCTTTACTATAACAGACACAGCGGTTGGCATCGCAATCGATGTCGAAAATCAATACGTCTATACAGGTGCCTCCCAGTTCGGTAGCAGCAATTATTTGACCCAATACAATCTGACAACTGAAACCGAAACAAGGGCTAATATTGGCGCTCCTGTTCTCGGCATCGCCGTCGACCAGCAGACTTCGCTTGTTTATTTAACAACTTTTGGAGGCCAGTACGATACTAACGA
>JAOUFU010000325.1 GCA_029858035.1 Phycisphaerae bacterium | reverse complement strand
TCTTTCCGAACCATATTTCTGTGACCTCTACGAATTGCAAAGAGCGATTCAAAAAGCCCGGCCGGATGGCAAGGCAGGTATTGCCGCATTGAACAGACTGCGGAAAAGGATAAAAGACCTCGGCGACGTAGAGCTGCGCCCCAGACCACTGCTCAGCGGCCACGACCTGATTCGTTTAGGTGCTGTGCCCGGCCCCGCCTTGGGCCAGTTAACCGAGGAAATGTACATCGCCCAGCTCGAAGGAAAATTACAAACACCTGAACTGGCCCGGCAGTGGGCCCAAAAGTGGTTACAAAAACATCGGATGACTGAATAATAAATGCAGCCGTTTACTCTTCTAATCAAACCGTCCGGCTCGGATTGCAACATCGATTGCAAGTACTGTTTTTATAAGGACAGGGCTCCCCAGTTCGGCAAAGGCCGGCAGCGAATGAGCGATAAGGTGCTCGAAAAGCTCGTCAAAGATTACATGCAGCTTTGTTTTCCGGTTGTCGGATTTGCCTGGCAGGGCGGTGAGCCTACGTTGATGGGCCTGGATTTCTTCAAAAGGGCGGTAGAGTTACAAAAAAAATATGGCAGCCCCGGCCGGCAAATAAGCAATACCCTGCAAACCAACGGTGTTTTACTTGATGACAAATGGTGCCAATTCTTCCACGAAAACAAGTTCCTTCTCGGTATAAGCATCGATGGCCCGAAGGAATTTCACGATAACTATCGTTTAGACCATTCCGGCGCAGGTACTTTTGATAAGGTGATGAGGGGTATTCAAACGTGCCAAAAACATGAGGTTGAATTCAGTGCTCTTGTTCTGCTGAACAATACAAGCGTCCGGCATCCTGACCGGTTATTCGATTTTCTCATCGAAAATGATTTGACATATTTGCAGTTCATCCCCTGCGTCGAGCGTGACCATGCGACCGGCAAAGTAGCTGATTTTTCAATCACCCCGGTCCAGTATGGTGATTTTTTGTGCAGAATATTCGACCGCTGGTACGAATACGGCCCGGAAAAGCTCAACATTCGCGAGTTTGACTCCTTGGTAACATATTATTGTTTAGGAAAACACACGATTTGCACATACAGCCGGCAGTGTGCTGGTTTTGTTGTTGTCGAGAACACCGGCGATTGCTTCGCCTGTGAGTTCTTTGTCGAGCCGAAATGGTACCTGGGCAATATTTTGGAAACACCGCTGGACAAACTCGCCGCCGGCAGTAAGAAGCGTACCTTTGCCCGCGCTAAACAAGATCTATCCAACAAGTGCCTGCTTTGCAACTACCTTGATATTTGCCGAGGCGGCTGCATGAAAGACAGGGCCCGATTTAACGATGGCAGCCAAAGCCGCGAAAGCTATTTCTGCCAGAGCTACAAACAGTTCTTCGACTATGCTGTCTCAAAGTTCAAGCAAATTGCTGCCGCGATTGAGGCCGGTTCTCTTGCCAGACACACCCGCTCGGCCGATAGAATCAGATTGAAAATCCGGAAGTAACCGCAACTACAACCCACATAGTGATTAAAAAAAAGTAGTAATTCGAATCCTCTTGTGGTAATTTTGTAGGGGAAGATAGAGCCGCCGTTTTTTAACATCAGCATGATATTATAATTGAAACTGTTGATTAAGGGCCTTTTATAATGAACAGAAATCTTAATCGCCGGGACTTTATAAAAGTTATGGGCTTGGGTGTTGCTGCATTGGAGCTGCCGGTCGTTCTCTTTGCTGAAAAGAAGAGCGGCCGCAAAAAGCCTAACGTACTTTTCATTGCCGTAGACGACCTGCGCCCGCAGCTTGGCTGCTATGGCCACAAACAAATGCTCTCTCCCAACATAGACCGTTTGGCCTCAGAAGGGGTCCTTTTCACCCGCTCTTATTGCCAGGTCCCTGTCTGCGGCGCCTCGCGTGCCAGCCTTCTCACGGGCGTTCGGCCGACGAAAGACAGGTTCATTAATTACAACGTCTGGGCCGAGAAGGACCTGCCCGGTGCGTTAAGTCTTCCGAAGCACTTCAGGAATAATGGATACCACACCATATCAAACGGCAAAGTCTTCCACCATTCGAACGACTGCATGGATAGCTGGAGCGAAGCTCCCTGGCGCCCTAAAGGACCTTGGCAGAATTACCTGCTTGAAAGAAGTAAGAAGCTCATTCAGAAAAACCAACGCGGCAAAGGACCTGCTTATGAAGCCGCCGATGTCCCCGATAACGCCTATTTCGATGGGATGATTGCAGACAAGGCTCTTTCAGACTTGAAACGCCTTTCGGATATGGATAAGCCGTTCTTCCTTGCGCTGGGCTTCTTCAAACCTCACTTGCCTTTTAATGCTCCGAAAAAATACTGGGATTTATATAAGAGAGAAAAAATCGACCTTGCCGACAATCCTTTCCGGCCAAAAGGTGCTCCCGACGCTGCCCTGCACAACTGGGGCGAATTGCGGGCTTATGAAGGTATCCCTCCAAAGGGCCCCTTGTCCGACGAGCTTGCCCGCACGCTCATCCACGGCTATTACGCCTGCGTCAGTTATACCGATGCCCAGATTGGCAGGGTTCTAAGTGAGCTTGACCGCCTGGGCTTGCGAAAAAACACAATCGTAATACTATGGGGCGACCACGGATGGAACCTCGGTGAACACGGCTTGTGGTGCAAGCACTGCAACTTCGAAACGTCTTTACATTCGCCCTTAATCGTTACTGCTCCGGGAATAAAAGGCGGCACTACAACCAATGCCTTGACCGAATATATTGACATCTATCCTTCTCTTTCCAAACTATGCGATTTGCCGTTGCCTGCACACCTTCATGGAAAAAGTTTTGTACCGCTTATGAAAGACCCGAATCTGCCCTGGAAAGAAGCCGTCTTTAGCCGATACTATAATGGTGATTCAGTCAAGACCGACCGCTACCGCTATACTGAGTGGCGCAGAGAGAATGGCACAAAATATGCACGGATGTTATACGACCACAAGACCGACCCGTATGAGAACATAAACATATCGGAATTACCGCAGAACAAAGCACTTGTTGAAAAATTAAGTAAAATGCTCGAAAAAGTCCGCTTATGACACGAGTATTGTTATTTGCAGCGATATTGATTAAAGCAGTGCTATGGTCTGAGGGCGGTGACTCACTCTAACAGGAGAGCGCTTGCAAACAGCGACGGACCTTGCTACACTGTTTACCTGAGAAATAGGTAAATAGTTAAGTTTTATTCAATACACAGAAGATAATGCAGCCGTTTACTCTTTTAATCAAACCATCCGGCTCCGATTGCAATCTCGATTGCAAATATTGTTTCTACAAGCACAGAGCTGCCGAAGTTGGCCGGGGAAAACAGCGGATGAGCGACGAAGTCCTCGAAAAGCTCGTCAGGGACTATATGCGGCTTAAATTCCCACTGGCAGGTTTTGCATGGCAGGGCGGTGAGCCGACATTGATGGGCATGGATTTCTACAAAAAAGTTGTGGAATTACAGAAAAAATACGGCAGCCCCGGCCAGGAGGTGGGAAATTCACTGCAAACAAACGCCGTCCTGATTGACGATAAATGGGGTCCCTTTTTACACGAAAACAATTTTCTTGTCGGAATCAGCATTGACGGCCCAAAAGAATTGAACGATTACTATCGCCTCGACCATTCCGGTGCCGGCACTTTTGATAAGGTCCTTAGAGCAATCAAAACCTGCAAAGAGCATAAGGTCGAGTTTAATACCCTTACGCTGCTTAACAACATAAATGCCGAGCACCCCGACCGCGTATTTGACTTTCTTATCGAAAATGGCGTAAAGTTTCTCCAGTTCATACCCTGTGTTGAGCTTGACCCGGCAACAGGCAAGGTTACGGATTTCTCAATCTCCCCTGCACAGTTTGGCGAGTTCTTATGCAGGATTTTTGACCGCTGGTACGAATACGGCCCGACAAAGGTAAGTATTCGCGACTTTGATTCGGTACTCTCGTATTATGTCACCGGCAAGCACACGATTTGCACATTCGACAGGCAATGCAGCCAGTATATTGTCATCGAGCATACAGGCGACGCCTTTACATGTGATTTCTTTGTAGAGCCGAAATGGCGATTGGGTAATATCTTCGAAACGCCCATTGAAAAGCTCGCCGCAAGCAGCAAAAAGCGCACCTTTGCCCGCGCCAAGCAGAATCTTTGCAACAAGTGCCTCGTTTGCAGGCACCTTGCCGTCTGTCGCGGCGGCTGTATGAAAGATAGAGCTCCCTTTGACAGTGAAAGTTTCGGCAAGGAAAGCTATTTCTGCGAAAGCTACAAGCGCTTCTTCGATTACACAATCCCGAAATTTTGCCAGTTAGCTGCTGAAATTAACGCCTCCGCCCCTGCTAAAACTCGGCCTTTTGCATAGGTTACATAAGGAGAAATACTATGAAATCAATTAACCGCAGGACCTTTTTGGCAACCTCTCTTGGAGCCGCTGCCCTAAGCATAAATTCCCGCTTATCCGGCCAGGCTATACCCGCCCGTTCGTCAGGTCAAATTGAACGTGTACACCCGCCAAATCCTATATCTGTCTCAACATATTCATTCTGGAGATTCAAAAAGGGATTGAAGCTGCCCATTGAAACCTGTATTGAACAAGCCTCCGGGATGGGCTTTAACGGCGTCGAGATACTCCACAGACAAATGGAAAGTGAGTCTAACGATTACCTCCAGAACCTAAAACGCTGCGCCCTCATCAACGGCATCGACCTGTGCGGTATGTCTATTCATCAGGGCTTTCTCTCGCCTGATGGCACAAAGAGACAAAATAATATCGACCATACCATCAAGTGCATCGAGCTTGCATACAAGCTCGGTATCCCTCTCATACGCCTCAATACAGGCACATGGGGTACAAGCAAAAGCTTCGACGATTTGATGGAAAATCGAGGCATTGAAAAACCACTACCCGGCTACACCGATGACGATGGATTCAAGTGGGTCATTGACAGTATAAATAAATGTCTGCCTGCCGCCGAAAAGTGCGGCGTTATCCTCGCGCTGGAAAACCACTGGGGCCTGGCCCGAACACCACAGGGCCTTTTGAGAATTGTCAACGCCGTCGATTCTCCCTGGCTGCGGGTCCTGCTTGATACCGGCAATTTCCTCGAGGACCCCTATGACAAGCTCGAACAATGCGCCCCGCAGACCGTCTTTATGCACGCTAAGATGTATTATGGCGGCGGCCTGTGGTATACCCTCGATTTGGATTATCCCCGTATTGCAAAGATTATGCTAAGGCACAACTTCCGCGGCTATGTCTCTCTCGAATTCGAGGGAAATGAAGACTACAAATCCGCCATCCCCAAAAGTCTTGCCCTGCTGCGTAAAGCCTTCAGCTAATTGAAGTATAATGTA
>JAOUFU010000324.1 GCA_029858035.1 Phycisphaerae bacterium | reverse complement strand
CAGCTCATCATGAAACTGCACGGCGCTGTCCCACGGATTGCGATCCATCCCGTTTTTCTGGAATGCAAATTGGTTTGCCCTGTAGAAGTAAATGTTTTTCCGAGTCTCGCCGCCGGCCGTGACGTCGACATAATCCAAAGTCAGCACGTTATGCTCCAGGCGGCGGGCTGTAGGCGGCCCTTTAGCCGGAATTTCGGAAGCAATCTCTGCTGTGGATGGTGCCGGATCACGAGACTCTTTCGTCAGGAAAAGTAACAGACTTCCGCACGGTGGTAGCTGGAACTGAGCTTTAGTACTACCGTTCCAAAGTTTTGTGAATTCATACTTTGAAATCTTTCCCGTTTGCAGGTCCCACTGTTCAATACCCTGCGAAGTCGACCAGATTGTGCCGGACGACGGCGCGGTTATACCGGTGTTAACCAGAAATAGAAACTGGCCATCGTCCATTTTTCGGCGATGATGAAAGAGGATGCCTTTATCGTCATCGTCACGGAGAATGGTAAGACCTTTTGCAGGCCTGGTCAGTAATTTCCTGGGAACAGCAGCAGGATCTAACCGGCTCCAACCGGAGTGCCGGGAGGCCTTTTGGCCTCGATCCGAAAGCCGGCCGTCAATGCGCACAGGCGGCGGACCACAGCAGATTACAGCTCCTCCGGCTTTCAAATACGCTTCCAGCAGGTCCATCACTTTAGCGTTGAGGTTCTCCGTAAGCGGCGGCAGCACGACCGTATCGTATTGGCGTTTACCCACCCTGAGTAATCCTTCTTCGACGGAACCTTCCCTTGCCATGATATCCTCGCAGCCGATGTCGTACTCGACCTGGGCGCGCTCCAGAGACAAGACCATATCCTGGAACCGGTTGCCAATCTCGCTGAGTCGAGCGCCCTGGCTCGAATCGGCCTGATACATCCAGGCAGTTGTTGTCGGCTGAATCAACAATACTTGATTGATTTGTTCTCCCTGCGATAAGACCAGTGACAATCGTGTGAAATAGCCTGCCATCACGTGATAGGCCTTCCACCAGGGCTCATGGTATGAAAACGACTGGGGATGGTCACGTTTACGAGCGCCCCTGATGGTGATGTAAGAGAGATGCTCATTGAGCGTATTTACTCCGAGAACGTAGAGCCAGTCGCCGATACGCTTCATGTCCTCGAATCGCAGGTCCCATCCGCCGGCACCGTACGCCTCGCACAGCGTTCTCCCGCGGCCGAGCTGATTCGCGACGCTGGAAAGCTCCCTGACCGCGCGGGCGTTGCCGAACTGGGCGTGTGTGTCCTCGCGATACTGATTCATAAGCGTGTCGATGCCCGGACGCTGCTGCCAGGCGGACATCGCCATATTGTCCGGCACGCCAACGCAGTTCGGCCATTCGTGCTCCCAGTAATGGCCCGTAAAATCAAGCCCGTTCCGCCGGCAATACTCGTAGTAAGGCCTGCCCCAGCGCTCGATAAACATTTCCAGCATAACCTGATAGTAGTTATGCCGCACGCGCCTCCAGTCGCCAATCGGCCGGGTCAGGCTGGGCAGATGGTCTGTCAGCCGGTATCCCCACCGTTTCTCGAAAACCTGCGGAAAGTCGTCGGTCCACGGAAGACCGCCGGCAGGTCGCAGTTGTGGTTCATCAGTGAACGCTCCGGGAATGCGTTTGCCGAATTGGTCGCCTACCTGCCTGCGATACGCATCCATTGTTATAGACAGGAACTTCTCGGTCACACCAGGATAGAGCAGATCCACATAGCACCTGCCGCCGTGCCAGGGCGAGTTTCCCGCGCGTCGCACCGACGCGACGAGATAATTGGCTTCCGGCATCTTCTCGCCGGACCTTATTGCCTCCGTCACGTTCTCATAACCTTTGTCGGCAGGGCGGTAAACGGCAATTATATCATCCGACAGTTTGGGTGGCTGCTTCTCCTGGCGTATGTGCAGGCCCCGACCGCGAGACTCGGGCATTGCATCCGGCACGAGCCCACCGGCGAAGCCGGATGGATACGAATTTTCATCGTATATCCATACATTCATGTCGAGGCGCTCGGCCTCTTTCAGAGCCACCTTCCAGAGCCTGAACCAGTCATCCGAAAGATATGGCGTCATCAATCCCGGCCGGGGATGGACGAACACCTGTTTGACCTTTTGGCCGGCAAGGTCACGAAGCGTCGAAACGATTTGTTCCTCGGTGAGCATATCATTCCATACCCAGAGCGGGCCGGAACTGTACTGGCGCGGTGGATCGGTAAACTGACTCTTAACACTTTCCGAATTGTTTGCTTTTGCATTGCTGCATCCGGTAGAAAGAACGAAGGAAATGTAGACGAACAACAGTAATCCGTTGGACTTGATGTTTGATAATGCCCATTGCACCTTGACCTCCAATTTCGAGTTTCGATTGTTTTGAACCTCGTGAGAGAGTAACTACTCGCATGTAATTTTGCAAGAACAAATCAAAGCTTTTTGACGGGATTAACGGGATACGACAATAAACGATTTTGTCTGAAATTCAGCACTTCACAGCGTACAAGCTTTGTAGCTTTCCAAGGAAGGAACAATTTGCAACAGTTGAGCCAAGATGCTAAAATACCGGTCATTGATAATTAGGAGTTCTGTGTAAGTAATGCTGCCTTCTTAACTTCCGTCACGTTGGCAACCGGAAAGGAGAGAAAAGTATGAGGAAAAGCAGTTTATTACCGGCCATATTTCTGATTGCAATCGCCAGTTGTCAAAGAGCAAAGCCGGCTTCGGCGCAGCAAGAGACTCCGGTAACCATCGTGTATTCCTCACAGGCTTCCGGAGTTGAACGTCTGGCGGCAAAAGAGATTCGTCGTTATCTGTATCTGCGAACAGGCAAGCTGCTGCCAATAGTCCGGTATGATAGAAACATGGATTTCAAGACGGGCCTGATAGTCATCGGGCGCAAAGACCGGGTCATTATTAAGCGAATTCAAGATAAACATGCTGTGCTTACATCATCTATAACCGCTTTGAAACCTCAGCAGTATCGGATCAAAACACTGAAAAGTATGAACAAGCCGGTCGTGTTGATTTGCGGCGGCGATGAGTTCGGGACCCTTTACGGTGCATATCGATTTATCGAGCATTTTGGCGTGCGTTTTTATCTCCATGGAGACGTCCTGCCTGATAAGAAGATTAGCCTGCAGATGCCCGATTTGGATGAACAGGGCAAGCCGTTGTTTGAACTGCGCGGTATTCATCCTTTCCACGATTTTCCGGAGGGGCCGGACTGGTGGAACGCCGACGATTATAAAGCCGTCCTCGGCCAGTTGCCCAAGCTGAGAATGAACTTCTTCGGCCTGCATTGTTATCCAGAGGGCGGAGTCGGCCCCGAACCTGCCGTCTGGATTGGTAAACCCGGGGACGTTTATCCCGATGGGCGGGTCAAGCTCAGCTCTCAGTCACGCCATTTTACTACGCACAACGGCACCTGGGGATACAAATCCAAAGATACTGCCGATTACAGTTTTGGTTCTGATTTGTTATTCGAGCGCAATGACTATGGCCCGGATTATATGAAAGAAATGACCCCCTGGCCGAAGACCGTCCAACATCGCAACGAATTGTTCAATCGCTTCGGTGATGTGCTCAATGAAGCGTTTGGTTTTGCAAGGGAGCTGGGAATCAAAACCTGTATCGGAACCGAGGCGCCCCTTACAATTCCCAAAATGGTCAAGGAGCACCTGAAAGCAGAAGGCATAAATGCCGATGACCCGAAAGTTGTGCAGCATATTTACGAGGGTATGTTCCAGCGGATAAAGAACGCGCATCCGCTCGATTATTACTGGCTTTGGACGCCGGAAGGATGGACCTGGGGCGGAGCGTCGGATGAGCAGGTGGCGGCGACGGAAAATGACTTGTTGCTTGCGGTTGAAGCGGCAAAGAAAGTCGATGCACCTTTTACTTTGGCTACATGCGGCTGGGTATTGGGTCCGCCCAAAGACCGTGCTAAGTTTGATAATGTTTTACCGAAGGAGATGCCTTTTAGTTGTATCAACCGCCAGGTGGGATTTTCGCCCGTCGAGCCGAGTTTTGCCCGGCTTGAAGGCCGGCCTAAATGGGCCATACCCTGGATGGAGGACGACCCGGCTTTGATTATCCCGCAGCTCTGGGCAGGGCGGATGCGGCGTGATGCCGCCGACGCATTCGCTTATGGCTGCACGGGCCTTATGGGAATCCACTGGCGGACACGCATCCTGGGGCCAAACGTCTCAGCGCTGGCGCGTGCGGGGTGGGAACAGAGGGACTGGAACCCGGACTTCGGCAAAAAGTACGAACCGCCTGAGCCAAAGCTCACCGAGGGACGCGAAGGCGGTAATGTCGCCGCGTTCCCCAACAGCCCTATGGCCGGCACCGAGGATGATACACTCTATCAAACCGTGTGCTGGGACGTTAGCGCCTACCGCTTTAAAGTACCGAACGGCAAATATAAGGTGAGGCTGCAGTTCTGTGAACCTCACTATAGTGAAGCGGGCAAACGCGTCTTCGGCGTTGAGCTGCAGGGCAAACCGGTAATTGACAAACTGGACATCTTTGCAAAGGTCGGCAAGAACAGGGCCCTGGATTACACGTTCGAGGATGTAAAAGTAACTAACGGTCTGCTGGACATCAGTTTAGTCAAGACAGTCGAGTTTCCATGTATAGCGGCCATTGTCGTAGAGGGAGAAAGTTGTATAAAGAAAATAAATTGCGGGGGTCCGGCATACAAGGATTACGAAGCCGACATGCCGTCTTCGGTACCGGACGGCAGGCCGAGAGATTTGGATGCAGACGACTTCTACGCCGACTGGGCCCTGACACAATTCGGACAAGGGGCGGCGGAACTAATCGCCAAGTTATTCGCCGGCCTCGACGGAGGCCCCTCCGCAGTGACCCAGGGACAGGGAAATACAAACCTGCCGAGGCCTTCTACGTGGGTTGGAGGCCCCGGCGGTATTAATCCAGACCCCAGACCGTGGGAGCAGGTTAGCAAGGAATACGGATTTGTAGATGAGCTGGCGAAACTTCGCACACAAGTCAAAGGCCCCGGTAATCTGGAACGCTTCGACTACTGGCTTAACACTTTCCGCTATTTGCGAGCGGTGGGGCAGGTCAACTGCACCTGGGCCCGGTTCAACGAGGCAATGAAAAAGGTCAAAGACGAAAAGCAGGCCGATGTCCAAAAGCAGCTCGCACTTCAAACGGCCCTTCCGATACGCAAGGAGCTGGTCGCTCAGGTAGCCGATGTACACCACTATCTTTTGGCGACTATTACTACCACAGGCGGAATTGGCAATGTGACCAACTGGCAGCAGCACCTGATGCCCACCCTGCTTAACCAGCCCGGCAAGGAACTGGCCAAAATTCTGGG
>JAOUFU010000323.1 GCA_029858035.1 Phycisphaerae bacterium | reverse complement strand
GGGCGTTCGCACGCAATTACTATTTGTCCGGTCTTACGAGGCTTGTGAACAACCAGTTCAACGCCGCGGGGCTCCTGGACAAAGCGTCCATCGATGAAAACCTGCCTTTGGTCATCAATGACCACGGGGATTTCCGCATGGACTGCTGTTGGCAAACTCAAAACGGTTATAGATAATAAAATAAGAATAATTTTTTTACTCATCCTTTGTTCTCCATACTCTTACTGATTGACTATGTCATTTTATAAATGGTGACGTCAGCACTTTTTCACTATCTAATGTAATATTATATCTATTAGCGAATCATCCGCCATCCACGCTATTCAAGACCTTTTTCAAACAGGCATCGAGATATAAGCGGGAGCGATTTATCTCGGCGGTCACCTGTGTCGTAATTTTTCGGATTGGGATTCCCCGCGGGATCGGATGCATAAAGACCTCGGTCCAGCGGCGGTAATTAATTTTCCTCAAAGCGGATATAATCGGTACGAAATTCAGTTTGCCGCGTCCCGGCAGCTGCAGCAATTCCTGCTCCTTGGGAAGCTTCTTGTGGCAGCCCATTCCATACTGCCACGCATAGAAATGTACGAGGCTCTTGTCAAGGTCGGTAATTAATTGTGCAATCAATTCCGGCTCCTGCGGCAGATGATATGGAGCCAGTGCGATACCTATATGCCCGGAAGTGTTAAGCTCAGCGAACCATCTCATTGAGTCGGGCGACTGAATCAAGCTATTGCTGTGATTTTCTATGCCAATTGTGATGCCGGTCTGCTCGGCAGCGTCAATTTGTGGTTTGGCTTTCTCGATGAACGTCCTGACAGCCGCCTTCAAAGCATCACCCTTTAGATTTCCCGGCCCCCTGCTTCCACATACAACCAAGGAACCGCCGAGCTTTTTGGCCACCTCTATTTCCTCTTTCAGGTTAAACGGCCCAAGGTCATATCGCGTCAGGATACCGAGTTTGACGCGGTGCCGCTTTAGCATTGCCGCAAACTGTTGATGGCCCATTTCTTCGATTTGTTCACGCTGGTTGGCATGACCCTCGGGCCAAATATCAATATACTCAGCGCCGGCCCTGCGAACCTCCGGTAGAATTTCCGAAAGCTTCATCCGGCCGTACATACTTGATCCAACAATGTATCTCAGCTTGAATGTACCCTTGTTACCCGGCCTCCGTGCCACTCCAAGACTCGCAGCCAGGGGAACAAAGGCCAATGTTTTACAAAATTCACGACGTGGAAATTTTCGCTCAGTCATATATACTTCAGCGTTTCTAATCCCTTGAACAACTGTACCTGTGGTTGACAGAAAGCGCCTAAGACAGATCCTTACTATGGCCTGAGTCGCTTATTGATACATTATGCCATATTCACTGCCAATATCAATCCCCAAAAATAGAAACCATCTTGTCATTGATTTTTCCTGAAAATTCCTGTAAATTTATGTCAAATGAAATTGCAGGATTCCATATAAATCCTTGTCAATAAACAAGGACAGATTTTTTAGGAGGCACAGATTTAAAATGAAACCGAAAAAGAACCTGAACCGTCGTGAATTTCTGGGATCTGCCGCTGTTTCTTCAATAGCGTTTGCAGTGGTTCCAAGGCATGTATTGGGAGGCCCGGGTTATGTGGCCCCAAGTGATAAGGTGACCGTCGCCAATATCGGTTGCGGCACACAGGGGCTTCGCGAGATGCCGGGCATGCTTGAAAACCGCGATGTTCAGATTGTGGCCGTATGTGATCCGAACAAATTTACCACCAATTACATTGATTGGTCGTCGAATGGCATCCGAGACGGCATCCGTAGAACATTACAAGATCCAACCTGGGGTGAAGGTATTGTTGGTATTCCCGGGGGACGTGACATAGGCCGGGAGTATGTGGAAAAATATTACGCAAAAAAAATGCCTTCCGGAAAATACAGGGGTTGTAATTCTTATGAGGATTTCCGCGAATTGCTCGATAAGGAAAAAGACCTGGATGCCATAAAAATAATGACACCGGACCACCTTCATGCCACAGTAGCCATTGCCGCCATGAAAAAAGGAAAGCACGTCGTCACCCATAAGCCGATTGCCAACAGGATATCTGAAGGAAGGCTGGCCGTTGAAACGGCACGCCAAACAAAGGTCATAACGCATCTTCTGGCATGGAGCGATAGACGTGAAAACGAACTTACGCTGCAATGGATAAAGGACGGCGTAATTGGTACGCTCAGGGAGATACATAACTGGTCAAACAGGCCCGTGTGGCCCCAATGGACATCCAATCCAACCGATACCCCTCCGATACCCAAGGGATTTAACTGGGATTTGTGGTTAGGCCCTGTACCCAATCGTCCTTATCACCCGAATTATACACACAACGTTTTTCGCGGCTGGTATGATTTCGGCGGGGGAAGTATTGCGGATATGGGACATTACAGCCTGTTTCCTTTATTCAGGACCCTTGGTATAGAGACGCCCCCGACCAGCGCTGAGGCCTATGGTACAACCACGAGGACCATCGTCGATCAAGTGTGCCGCGAAGTGAACAATGATGTGGCCTTCCCCTACTCGTGCATGATCCGGCTCAGGTTCCCAAAACAGAAAATTTTGCCTCCTTTCGATCTCTTTTGGTACGATGGCGGCATGAAGCCCTTTCCTCCCGAAGAATTAGCGATAGATAATAAATCATTACCAGCCGAAGCAATGATGTTGGTGGGAGATAAAGGTAAAATCCTGGCCGATTTCCGTGGCGAAAATCCACAAATCATCCCGGAAAAGAAAATGAAGGCTTATCCCGGCCAAAAACAGCTTCCCGAAGAAGACCGAAGAGGTTCGGGCAATTGGGTAGATTCCATCAAAAGAAATGAAGAATCACCCGGCTCCTTTCTGTTGGCAGGCCCTGTCACTGAGACCATCAACCTCGCCGCTGTAGCGTTAAGGGCGGATAGAAAGGTGGATTATGATGCCCGAAGTATGAAAATAACCAACTTTCAGGAAGCGAATAAGTATCTGACACGCGAATACAGGAAGGGCTGGCAGCTTTAATAATATATCGCCAGTCCGAATCCCTGCCCATCATGCAATCCGCATCCTGTGCTTCCGCGCTATCGCCTCCAACGCCTCAAATGCCTTGTCCCTGTCAAGTCCTGGTCTAAAGTTGTCATTTTCCGTTTCCATACTCTTTGTTTGTTAAAGGTAAACCTGCCCGACTGAGCGGAGCGAAGGAGGGCAGGTTTACGCCGCAAAATGCACCTCGATCGGACACCGATAACCAAGCGACTGGTGAGGGCGTCGACAATTGTAAAGCATCACTGCTTCGCGAACAGCCCTGCGAACATCAGACTTCCTCCGAAAACGTCCACCAAGCCCGTACTCTTGCTTGAGAATCCCATTGAGACGCTCGGCCTGGCTGTTCTCATAACAATGATTCTCCTCGGTCATACTGATCCGCAAACCACGACGCCTGAGCTTCTCAACGTAAGCGCAACAGCAGTACTGGCTGCCGCGATCCGAATGATGAATCGTCTGACTCCCGCAAGGAAGATCCTTTAAAGCCATCGACAAAGACCGAAGAGCACCCTCAACCTCAAGACTGTCGCTGCAGTCATAACCCACAACAGCACGGCTATAAGCATCCATAACCAAAGACAAATACATAAAGCCCTCATCCGTACGAATATAAGTAATATCACTGACCAGAGCCTGATGCGGAGACGTCAAAACAAAATCCTTGAGCAGATTACCGTAAACCCGAAAACGATGACGGCTGTCGGTCGTCCTGTAACCTTTGAACCGCCTCTTGATCAAAAGCGAGCTTCTGCCAAGAATCGAAAAAAACCTGTCTCTGCCCACTGAAACACCGGCCGACTTCAGTTCACCTCCAAGAATATGCAACAGCTTACGGGTCCCTAACTGCGGCTGGATCGCTCGCTCACGTCGAACAAGAGACAAAATTAATTCTTCGTCAAATTCACGCCTGCGGCGATAATGTCGCTGCTTATAATAATTCTGACGACTCATCCTAACAACCTTACAAAGCCGAATCACACTGATCTCTGATCGTCCCCTTCCTCCGTGAACCGCTTGGTATCGGCTTTTTTTTTGAAAGCATCGACATCCTGGCCCATTTCCTCGCAGGCGATCTTGAGGAATTCCTGGTTGATAACATTCTCTGCCTGAGTCTGCCCCAGGGCCTCTTTGAGTTGTTTGATCTGTTTTTTTAATTGCCGTACTTGATCTTGTTCGTTTGGTTTTTCCACGCGAATCACCTTTGGACATAAATGGTTTCTTCCGAATTTGCCAAGCCACTTCCTGATCGTCATTGAGCCGGTAATCCCGTAATGCTCAGAAGCCTGTACAATGCTATCGAACCGTCCGGATTCAAGCTCCGAGACAACCTGCCGCTTAAAGTTCATACTATAACGAATTACCAACCTCTGCTGCATGATATTCTCCTATAATAAGTAAATCAAAAATATTTATGTGACAACTTATCACAGGACAAGACACCTGACCTCCTTCTCCTCCTCCTCCTCGCTCAACACCGCCTTCAGTAATTCGACCGTCTTCTCGCTGCCTATCTTTCCCAGCGCATTAGCTGCCATCGCTCGAGCATTACTTGCCTCGTCCCTCAAAGGCACAATTCACAACTAATATGCCAGGAAAGTCATCAGGAAAGATAGCAATTCCCGCAAAGTCTTTTTTGTTAAGGAATTATAAGAAATTGGGATTGTGTAATATTAGTGGACAAGCTATTCCAACCGTTGCATATTGCAACAGTTATAAAATTTATTAATCGCAAAATGCTACAACTCTTAGGCAAATCACTTCGTTGAATTGCCTGCAATATCATCTACACAGAATTTGCTTTTATCACTTGCTTTTCAATGCAAAGACAGGAGTGAAAAAGAAATCCATAGAGAATTCCCGGCAATCTGAATTTTTTGGCAATTTTCTTTTTGATATAGTAGCAAGAATATAATATTATTATGCGCTATATTACGAATTCGAGTTTTATATATGCAAATTTGGCTAAGCATTTATAGATTTTTTAGGAGGATTTTGTTATGAAAAGTGCAGGTGTGATGACAGTATTCATTTGTTTGGTGACGTTACTGTTTGTTTTAAGCGGTTTTGCGTATGGCGATACGCACACTGAGGTACAGGCTGTTGATGCAGACGGCTATGGGACCCACCCCGATTTACTGACAATTAATAAAGTCACGGTCGAAGGAATAATTCTTAATCGGCCTGACTTTATGTTATATGCGACTCCCAACGAAGATGCCCCCTTCGGCCCGGGTGCAAGCTGGCAAATCTATATCCAGGGCGAAGGTGACGACCACGCCGGCACCGCTGTCTGGATGGGCCAGTGTTA
>JAOUFU010000322.1 GCA_029858035.1 Phycisphaerae bacterium | reverse complement strand
TCCGATCTCTACGTTGATGACGATGGGCCAGCGGATTTCAATACCATTCAGGCGGCGATTGACGATTCAAACGATGGCGATACCATTATTGTCGCTGACGGTGTTTACACCGGCCCCGGCAATCGGGACATCGATTTTGCCGGAAAGGGGACTACGGTTAGAAGTGAGAACGGGCCGGAGAACTGCATTATAGACTGCAACGGCACAGAGTCAGAACCGCACCGTGGGTTTTATTTCCATAATGGAGAAAGTGCGGATTCCGTAATTGAAGGTTTTACGATAACCAATGGTTATGCTCCAACGGAAGACATTCCCCCCATCTTAGACATTTCAGTTGGTGGAGCAATATATAACCAGCGCAGCAGCCCGACAGTCACTAACTGTAAGTTCGTCGGTAACTCGGCAGACTACGGCGGCGGTATGTACAATGATAACAGCAACCCGATTGTGATAAAATGCGCTTTCAGCGAAAACTTTGCGTCCTCTGGTGGCGGGATATTCAATGTCCTCAGCAGCCCGACTGTGACCAACTGCACGTTCAGGGATAATTCAGCTTCCTTGGGTGGAGGGATATACATCGGCAGTCTGAGCTACTCGTCTATTAATTACCCGTCTATTAGTAACTGCGTCTTTACCGGCAACTCGGCAGGCTACGGCGGAGGAATGTACATCGAACGCGGCAATCCGACGGTGACCAACTGCACGTTCAGCGACAACTCTGCAGGAGAAAACGGCGGCGGGATATATATCTCCCTCCCGTGCTTCCCGGCTTTTAGTAACTGCATCTTTACCGGCAACTCGGCACGCTACTTCGGCGGCGGTATATGCAGTTGGTTTAGTGGTCCTTGTCTAACCAACTGCACCTTTATTGCGAACTCGGCAGAACGCGAAGGCGGCGGCCTATTCCACCACATCGGCAGCCCGACGCTGGCCAATTGCATTTTTCGTGTTAATATGGACAGCGGTGGGACAGACGAATCCGCTCAGATATACAGCCTCGCGACGCCACTTCTTGTCAACTACAGTTGCATCCAGGGTTGGACCGGCAGTTTAGGTGGGGCAGGAAACTTTGATGCGGACCCTTGTTTTGCTGATCCCAATAATGGCGACTTTCATTTAAAATCTCAAGCAGGCAGGTGGAATCCGCTTACGTCGGACTGGATTCTGGATGATGTAACGAGTTTGTGTATTGATGCAGGAGACCCAGCAAGCCCCATTGGCGACGAGCCATTTCCTAATGGCGGTATAACCAATATGGGGGCATACGGTGGTACATCCGAAGCAAGCAAATCATACTTTGGCAAGCCGGTGTGTGAAACCATTGTCGCAGGCGATGTAAACGGCGACTGTAAGGTGAATTTCTTAGACTTTAGGATTATGGCCTTCCATTGGCTTGAATGCACTGCACCGAAATGTAAGAGGATTATTGAGGTCAGCGCTGCAACGGATAAATCGACGTATCTGTTAGGAGAAGATGTAACTATATTCGTCACTGCGTACAATCCAAATGCGGAAGCCGTGACTTTATTTTTCGAATGTATGGTTGCATCGTATTTAATGGATGGAGTTTTTGACTATGCTGAAGTACCCTGGACGCCCTGGCCGTTCCATCAGGTGACAATCGAGTCGCACAGCTCTCATACGTGGGAGCTTACGCATAACGAAATGGGATATCCACTGGGCATCGGGACTCATACGGTTGTGGGGGAAGTTTTAGGATATGGGTACAGCGAGCCTGTGGACTTCGAGGTTATTCCAGAATAACCAGTGAAGGGAATTCAAATGAATAAAACATGGTCATATAAATGGGTTAATATCATAATAGTAATGGTTAGCATTTTTTTCTGGGTACAGATTACTAAGGCGGGCGAGATATCATCTGTGCCCGAAGGTCACGACTTCACGGTGGTCGCGGCTGATGCAGTATATAAGCCGGGTGAGCTGCTCGTACGGTTTGCCCCTAAAGTCGATGGAAAACAGCGCAGCAGAGCAGAGAAAAACCAGATGTTAACTTCTTTAGGCGGGGCAACCATAAAACGCAATTTTACGATTGTGCCGGGCTTGACATTAGTGAAACTGCCGACAGGGCTGACAGTTAAAGATGCTCTGAAAACGTTCAACAGGACAGATGGAATTTTCTACGCAGAACCGAACTATAAGATATACTTCGACTCGACATTTCCTGACGATCCCAATTTCAGTGAGCAATGGGGCCTGCATAACACGGGCCAGAACCTTTGCTTAATAACTGGCACGTCGGATGCCGATATTGATGCACCTGAGGCATGGGATATAGCACGGACGCTAATGATGTCATCGTGGCGGTCACCGATACAGGAATCGACTTCGGGCATCCTGATCTGATAGGAAATTTCTGGGAGAATGAAACCGAGAAGAACGGCATCCCAAACTATGATGACGATGGAAACGGTTATATTCCTGGCGTTAGGCGCACTTGGGTTTTTAAATTTTGTTGTTGACAAGGCTGATTAAAGGGTTTAGAATTGAATGATAACAACTATGGGATTTTGCATCTTTTGAGCAGGCGAAGAAAGTGCGCTTAAATTACGAACGTTTAATGGCCGCATTGGTCAGAAAGGGGGCCGAGGAAATGTGTGGGGTACGAAACTTAAAGGCCTGCGTGCTGATGTCAATATTCTTGCTGGGGATAGTCCGCCCGGCAGCAGCCGGGCAGACCATATATGTGGATGCGGACGCCATGGGAGCAAATGACGGTTCATCCTGGATAGATGCTTACAACTACCTACAGGATGCACTGGCTGATGTCGATTCTGCACTCAAGCCTATAGAAATCCACATTGCTGAGGGTATCTACACACCAGATCAGGGTACTGGCACAACTGCTGGCGACCGGACGGCTACATTTCAGCTTGTTAACCGCGTTACAATGAAGGGCGGCTACGCCGGCTATGGCGAACCAGATCCCGATGCACGAGATATTGACGTTTACGAAACCATCCTAACCGGAGACCTCAACGGAGACGACGTTGATGTAAACGATCTCAGTGACTTATGGGATGAACCGAGTAGGGCTGAGAACAGCTACCACGTGGTAACTGCCAGCGGCACAGACAAGACAGCCGTCCTCGATGGTTTTACCATCGCCAGCGGGAATGCTAATGGCATATACAATATTCATGAGAACCTGGGTGGGGGAATGTACACGGACTCGGGCGGTGCGACAGTGTTAAGCTGTACATTCCGCTGTAACTCAGCCAAACGTAGTGGTGGGGGAATACATAACTCATCAAGCGTTCTGAGGCTAATCAACTGCACGTTCCAGGCGAACATAGCGAAACGCGGCGGTGGAATGCAGAATCAGACAGGTGATTTGACATTTATCAACTGCACGTTCAGAGATAATATAGCAACATTCGGTGCTGGTGGGATGGGCATTGAGGATAGTAACGCGACGCTGACCGATTGCGCGTTCAGCGGCAACAAAGCAGGATATATGGTAGGTGGACTACATAGTATCAATAGCAATGTAACGTTAACAAATTGCATACTCACTGGAAACGTGTCATTTCCAACCCAAATGGGAATGGGAGGTGGAATTGGGGGAGGCCTTGGTATTAGTGATGGCAATGTAATAGTAACAGAATGTATCTTTAACGGTAACTCTGCAGGGGCTGGAGGCGGGATGTTTGGTTATGGCAGTCTTACACTAAATAATTGCATATTTAGTGGTAATTCAGCTCTCTCTTGGGGCGGAGGTATGGATAATTGGTCGAGAAACGTTCCTGCGAAGATAACCAACTGCATCTTTAGCGGCAATTCTGCTGGCTCTGAGGGTGGGGGAATAAGAAATGCTGAGTATTACTGCAGCGCAACACTAACTAATTGCACATTAATCGGTAACTCTGCTGTCTATGGGGGCGGGGGAATATACAATGAATATAAAAGCAGCGCAACGTTGACCAACTGTATACTTTGGGGCAATACGGCTGCAAGGGGTCCACAAGTAGAAATGCGAAAAAAAGAGATTACCACGAAAATCTACTATTCTTGTGTCGAGGGTGGTGAGGACGAAATATATGACCCTTATGATGGATTAGTTTGGGGTCCCGGCAATATTGACTTAGACCCGTGTTTTACCGATATCGGTTACTGGGACCCGAATGGAACACCTGAAGACGCAAACGATGATTTCTGGGTTGAGGGTGATTATCACCTACTGGATGATTCACCTTGTATAGATGCCGGCGACCCGAATTATATAGCCGAACCGAATGAAACGGACATTGACGGCAAGCCCCGTGTAATCGGCGGCCAAATCGATATGGGCGCTTACGAATACAGCCCCCCAATACAGGCTGATATAAGAATTGTCCCACGTACCATAAGTCTGGCCAGTTTGGGCAAGTGGATAGGCGCTTTACTCCGGCTGCCCGAAGATTATAGCGTCGCCGACATTGATCCCAACAGTGTTCTTCTGGATGATGAAATTGAACCAGAGCTGTTCTGGCTCTCTGAAGATAAAAAGATTGCCCTAATTAAATTCGACCGTGAGGAAGTCCTGGATATTCTTAGTTCCGGCGAAATTAAGCTGTCAATTACTGGCTACCTTATAGACGGACAATTCTTTGAGGGGACGGATGTAATCAGAGTACTAAATAAAGGTGACGGAAATCCCGCTAAGTGGAGGAAGTGAAGGCAGTAAAATGGGCAAAATTACTGCGATAAGCATTTTAGTAGTGCTATTCGGCATTACGGCGGCGGATGCGGCTATTATTGAATTGCCGTTGGCTGCCGAGGGGCGCTACGATATCAACTCTGTACATTGGGAAATGGACTTCGACCTTGGGATCACATTTACAGAGATATCCCATGTATATATGGACTGGTCGGGTGAGATTACGGCTGGATTGGCTATTGACCAAACGACGCCCGGTCCGCAGCCGTTTCCGCTTGATGTAGGATTGCATGCGTCTTTAGGTAGTAATCCATGGCCACGTCTAACGGATGTTTATGGGGGGGAAGCAACTTATCCAGAGCCGGAAGGTTTTGACTTCCAGAGCAAGTTTGGTTTACCTGGGTCAACCACATGGTCCGACCTCCTCGACGGCCAGGGTACAATTTCGATTTATTATGTGCAATTGATTTTGGTTACCGGTAGGTACGTTGAATCTGGTTTTGTAGATCTCAGCAGCGCAACTTTGATAGTGGAGGGCACTCCAGTACCTGAACCGGCAACGGTTATATTCCTAACGTTAGGCGTACTTGGGCTTTGTGTGGGCAGACGCGAACGGTGAAAGCAGTAGATTATAACTAATTGAAGGGATTCAGTCATGTCGAAGAAAACAATCCTTTTCTTTATTGTGTTATCCGTAACTATCTTTATCC